>NZ_BAAAKJ010000139.1:0-806 GCF_039527695.1 Kitasatospora putterlickiae | reverse complement strand
CAGCTGCTGGCGGCCACCGCCGACACCTTCTTCATCGCCACCGCCGGGCCGGACGGCCGGATGGACGCCTCGCACCGCGGCGGCAACCCGGGCTTCCTGCGGGTGCTCGGACCGGACCGGCTGCGCTGGCCCGACTACGCGGGCAACAGCATGTTCATGACCCTGGGCAACCTGGAGCTCGACCCCAGGGCCGGGCTGCTCGTCCCGGACTGGGAGACCGGCGGCGCGCTGCTGATCACCGGCGAGGCCAGGACCGACTGGACCGGGCCGGCCACCGACGGCCTGCCGGGCGCCGAGCGGGTGGTCGACCTGACCGTCACCGGCGTCGTCGAACTGGCCGACGCCACCCCGCTGCGCTGGACCGGCCCCGAGTACTCGCCCGCCAACCCGCCCGCCCGCTGAATCCGCCCTCACCTGACGGCGGATCGACCCGACGGACCGCCACCGCTCCACCGCCCCTACCGCCTTCCGCCGACCCGCGCCACGCCCGGGGCTCCGAACAGCCGTCACCCGTTCGGAGTACTCCACCGTGACGATCATGCGTCCGCTTTGGGACTTTGGTCCCGATAACACGCGGTGTGCACCTGGGAAGGACCGTGCTGTCACGCCGTCAGCGGCATGACCGGCACCATCCCCAGCAGGAGAGACAAGAGGCGGAGAATGACCCGAACCGAGCAGCTGACCCCCCTGTTGGAATTCGACGAGGTGGAGCCGGAGGCGGACTGCATATGCGGGGGCTGCCGCTCCCGCCGCCGGGCCCGGATGCGCGCCGCTCCGGAGCACGAGGGCGGACACCCGGCGGCCCG
>NZ_BAAAKJ010000138.1:31115-36206 GCF_039527695.1 Kitasatospora putterlickiae | reverse complement strand
GGCCGGGGTGACGGGCGCGGGGTGGGCGGGCGCCGGGCCGTCGGAGGTCCGTGGCGGCGCCTGCGGGGCGGGGTCGGCCGGCTTGTCGAGGTCGCCCGCCCGGTGGAAGGTGAGCTGCTTGGCCGGACGGGAGGCGTTGGTGCCGTGGGCCGCGCCCGTCCCGTTGGCGCCGCCGGACGTCCCGTTGGTGGCGGGCGCGCTCAACGGGGCGGGGTCGGTGCCGGTGCTCGCGCTGGTGCCGGCCGCCGTGGTGCCGAAGTCGAGGTCGGCGGGCTCCGATTCCGAGGCCGCGCCCGGCGCCGAAGGCCGCCCCTCGCTCGGGGTATCGAGACCGTAGTAGCGGTAGAGCTGGAGCTCCTGGGCGGGCGACAGGTGCTGGCCCACGCCGAAGTCCGGCGAGTCCTTCACCAGGGACTTGTCGTACGGCACCCGCAGTTCGTCGCCGGCGAACTCGCTCGTGGTCAGGGGGACGAACGCGTCCCGGCCGAAGATGCCGGTCCGGACGGCGGCCCACTCGGGCCGGCCGGTGGCGTCGTCCAGGTACACCTCGTCGATGGTGCCGATCTTGTCCCCGTTGCGGTCGACCGCCTTGTGGCCGATCAGGTCCCTCGGGTCGATGTCGGTCTGCACTCTCTTCTCCTCCAGTGCGGTGAGCTCGCGGAACGCCCGCAGGACAACGCCACTTCACACCAAAAGCCATGAACCGGACACCCGCGACCGGGGTGCGGCCGGACGGGCGCGGTGCTGCGCCGACCGGGTCACCGCCGCCGTCAGTCGCGAAGTCGCCGAACGACCTGACGCAGCCGTGATCGCGCCGCCTCCCGCTGGTACCCTGGGCGCGACCGCCGAGCCCGCTCGGGAGAGTCCCCGACAGCGGAAGCCGCTGGTCGGGGCGCCGAAGGAGCAACTCCTCCCCGGAATCTCTCAGGCATCCGTACCGTGCGGGATAGGTCACTCTGGAAAGCAGGGCAGGATCGCGGGCGAGGGAGCCGGCGGACCCCACCCTCACCGACGGTGCAAGCCGGCGGGGCGTCCCACGGCCGCCCCGCGCGGGTGAAGCTCTCAGGTCCCGATGACAGAGGGGGAGGCCTGTCGGGTTCGTCCGACCGGTCGCTCCGCTGTTGTCCGCAGCGGTGAGGCGGCCGGCGTGCGCACCCCCGCCGGTCCGTGACCAGGAGGCCTCGACCACCATGAACGCCCAGCCGAACTCGGGACGCCCCACCACCCCCGCGACCCTCACCGAGCTCGAACAGGCCAGCCCCTTCGAGAACCGCCACATCGGCCCCGACGCCGCCGCGCAGGAGAAGATGCTGGCTCAGGTCGGCTACGGCTCGCTGGACGAGCTGGCCACCGCCGCCGTGCCCGAGACGATCCGCTCGATCACCGCGCTGGACCTGCCCGCCGGCCGCAGCGAGGCCGAGGTCCTGGCCGAGCTGCGCGAGCTGGCCGGCCGCAACACCGTGCTCACGTCGATGATCGGCCTGGGCTACTACGGCACCTTCACCCCGCCGGTGATCCTGCGCAACGTCATGGAGAACCCGGCCTGGTACACCGCGTACACCCCGTACCAGCCGGAGATCTCGCAGGGCCGCCTGGAGGCGCTGCTCAACTTCCAGACCGTGGTCGCCGACCTGACCGGCCTGCCCACCTCCGGCTCCTCGCTGCTGGACGAGGGCACCGCGGCCGCCGAGGCGATGGCCCTGGCCCGCCGCGTCACCAAGGTCAAGGGCGGCGTCTTCCTGGTCGACGCCGAGACCCTGCCGCAGACCACCGCGGTGATCAACACCCGCGCCGTGCCCACCGGCGTCGAGGTCGTCGTCGCCGACCTGTCCGAGGGCATCCCGGCCGAGATCGCCGAGCGCGGCGTGTTCGGCGTGCTGCTCCAGTACCCCGGCGCC
This sequence comes from Kitasatospora putterlickiae, assembly GCF_039527695.1. NCBI lineage: Bacteria > Bacillati > Actinomycetota > Actinomycetes > Kitasatosporales > Streptomycetaceae > Kitasatospora > Kitasatospora putterlickiae. The sequence goes on along the minus strand of NZ_BAAAKJ010000138.1, from coordinate 34,308 downwards.
ACCGGTGTGGTCCGCGACCTCGCCCCGGTGATCGAGCAGGCCCACGGCCTGGGCGCGGTCGTCGCCGTCGCCGCCGACCTGCTCGCGCTGACCCTGCTGAAGTCCCCGGGCGAGCTCGGCGCCGACATCGCCTGCGGCACCTCCCAGCGCTTCGGCGTGCCGATGGGCTTCGGCGGCCCGCACGCCGGCTACCTCGCGGTGCGCGCCGAGTACGCCCGTTCGCTGCCCGGCCGCCTGGTCGGCGTCTCCGTGGACGCCGACGGCAACCGCGCCTACCGCCTGGCCCTGCAGACCCGCGAGCAGCACATCCGCCGCGAGAAGGCCACCAGCAACATCTGCACCGCCCAGGTGCTGCTCGCCGTGATGGCCTCGATGTACGCGGTCTACCACGGTCCGGACGGCCTGGCCGACATCGCCCGCCGCACCCACCGCTACGCCGCCGCCCTCGCCGAGGGCCTGCGGGCCGGCGGCGTCGAGCTGCTGCACGGCGAGTTCTTCGACACCGTCACCGCGGTCGTCCCGGGCCGCGCCGCCGAGATCGCCGCCGCCGCCCGCGCCCAGGGCGTCAACGTCTTCCAGGACGGCGCGGACCGGATCTCGGTCTCCACCGACGAGACCACCACCCGCGAGCACCTGGCGGGCGTCTGGGCCGCGTTCGGCGTCGAGGGCGTCGAGGTGGCGGAGAGCGCCGAGGCGCTGCCCGCCGCGCTGCTGCGCGAGGACGAGTACCTGACCCACCCGGTCTTCCACAGCCACCGCTCGGAGACCGCCATGCTGCGCTACCTGCGCCGCCTGTCGGACCGGGACTACGCGCTGGACCGCGGCATGATCCCGCTGGGCTCCTGCACCATGAAGCTCAACGCGACCACCGAGATGGAGTCGGTGACCTGGCCGGAGTTCGGCCAGCTGCACCCCTTCGCGCCGGTCGACCAGGCCGAGGGCTTCCTCACCCTGATCCGCGGGCTGGAGCGCCAGCTGGTCGAGGTGACCGGCTACGACGCCGTCTCCATCCAGCCGAACGCCGGCTCCCAGGGCGAACTGGCCGGCCTGCTGGCCGTCCGCGCCTACCACCACGCCAACGGCGACGCCCAGCGCGACGTCTGCCTCATCCCGTCCTCCGCGCACGGCACCAACGCCGCCTCCGCGGTGATGGCCGGCATGCGCGTGGTCGTGGTCAAGACCCTGGTCGACGGCGACGTCGACGTCGAGGACCTCAAGGCCAAGATCGAGCAGCACCGCGACAACCTCGCCGTGCTGATGGTCACCTACCCGTCCACCCACGGCGTGTACGAGACCCAGATCACCGAGATCTGCGGCCTGGTGCACGAGGCCGGCGGCCAGGTGTACGTCGACGGCGCCAACCTGAACGCGCTGGTCGGCCTGGCCAAGCCGGGCAAGTTCGGCGCGGACGTCTCGCACCTGAACCTGCACAAGACCTTCTGCATCCCGCACGGCGGCGGCGGCCCGGGCGTCGGCCCGGTGGCGGTGCGCGCGCACCTCGCGCCGTACCTGCCGAACCACCCGCTCCAGGAGGAGGCCGGCCCGGCCACCGGCGTCGGCCCGATCTCGGCCGCGCCGTGGGGCTCGGCGGGCATCCTGCCGATCTCCTGGTCGTACGTCCGGCTGATGGGCGGCGAGGGCCTCAAGCGCGCCACCCAGGTCGCGGTGCTGAGCGCCAACTACATCGCCAAGCGGCTGGCCCCGCACTTCCCGGTGCTCTACACCGGCCCCGGCGGCCTGGTGGCGCACGAGTGCATCATCGACCTGCGCCCGCTCACCAAGGAGACCGGCGTGACGGTGGACGACATCGCCAAGCGCCTGATCGACTACGGCTTCCACGCGCCGACGATGTCCTTCCCGGTGGCCGGCACCCTGATGATCGAGCCGACCGAGTCCGAGGACCTGTACGAGATCGACCGGTTCTGCGACGCGATGATCGAGATCCGGGCCGAGATCGAGAAGGTCGGTTCGGGCGCCTGGGCGGCGGACGACAACCCGCTGCGCAACGCCCCGCACACCGCGGCCGCGCTGGCCGGCGACTGGGCGCACGGCTACACCCGCCAGGAGGCGGTCTTCCCGGCCGGCGTGAACCCGGCGGACAAGTACTGGCCCCCGGTCAGCCGGATCGACGGCGCGTACGGCGACCGCAACCTGGTCTGCTCCTGCCCGCCGCTGGACGAGTACGGCGTCTGACCGCTACTCGGCGCACGACGCACGGCAGGGCCCCGGCGGATCCGTCCGCCGGGGCCCTGCCCTTTCGCGCTCGTTCCCCCGTGGAGCCCCGGCGGCTCAGACCGTGCTCGCGGCCGGCCGGCGCGGGGCGATCACCCGGCCGTCGGGCAGCAGCTCCCCGGTGTCCTCGAACAGCAGGACACCGTTGCAGAGCAGGCTCCACCCCTGCTCCGGGTGGCAGGCCACCGGGACGGCGGCCTCGCGGTCCTCGGACTCGGCCGACGGGCACTCAGGACGGTGCTGGCACATACACGTACCCTCGCTTCGCTCTGCGATCCTCCCCGTGACGCGGTGCCGCCGGAGGCCGGCGGGCGCCGCCGCGGTGGTCGGATTCTGTCCGGCGCCGGGCCAGGTGTGGGCCGGCGCTCAAGTGGGTAGGACAGGAGGTCCTTCCACGCTGGTTCCCAGTGTCGGCATCTACGGACGCGCGCGCAGCGATTTCGTGACATGCGCCACAACCCCCGGGCAGAGATCACCCGTTCAGGTGGTCGGGAGCGGTAAGTGGTGCCGGACGGGCCATCCGGCGGACGGCCCGGACGGGCCATGCCGGATGGCCCGTCCGGGTGGCGGGGCGCCTGGAGGGCGGAGACCTCAGAGCGCCCCGGAGGCGAGCCGCGCGCCGTCCGTCGTGCCGAGCAGCAGCGGACGGGGGTCGACCTTGACCCGGGCGACCGGCGTCCGGGTCAGCAGCGGCAGCACTTCGGAGGCCGGGTGGGCGCGGTGCGCGGTGACGCCCATCGGCGCCGGGGCCAGCGGGATCAGCAGATCGGCGCCGGGCCCGCCGTCCGGGCTGTGCAGCCACAGCGCCGTGGCGTACTGGCCGGGGAAGGTCAGCAGCCGCGGCTGGCGGCGGGACCGGGCGGACTGGGTGAGCTGCCAGGCCTCCCGCAGTGCCCGGAGCGTGGAGTCCAGGTACGGACCGGCGGTGAAGTGGGAGAAGGTGTGGCCCTCCGCCCCCTGC
>NZ_BAAAKJ010000138.1:26774-31074 GCF_039527695.1 Kitasatospora putterlickiae | reverse complement strand
CCGTCCTTGATGAGGAAGCGCCAGCCCGTCCGCCGGGCGGCGGAGAGTTCGGCCCGCGGCCCCTCCAGGACGTGGACGGCGAGCGGGTGCGCGGGGAGGAGCGGCCCGGTCGGATGACGCAGCGCGGCGGCGGCGGGTTGGCGCAGCGCGGTCTCCGAGTCGAGCGCGGCCAGGACCGCGCGCAGGGCACTGGGCGGGGGCTGGGGGGTCTGCAGAGTCATGGCAAGGTCGCCTCTCCGTGCGAGATCGGCGTGCGAGTGCGGCATACCGGCATGGCTGTCTGGTGCGTCGACGGTGACGGGACCTGGGCCTTGTCCGGTTGGGCAGGATCGCGGTGCCGGCGCGGCCGTTGTCGCCGGGGGTCTCGCGGCGATGGCCGGCCGGGCCGTGGCGCAGTGCGAATTCTACTCGAACAGGTGCGCAGGGTGACCTGTTTATCACAGGCGGTGGCCCTGGGCAAGTCGGCAGATGCGCTGAAACAGCATCAGTTTCCTTGCAATGCAAGCCAATCGAAGCTTTCGGGTATCGATCTTCGGGGTGGGCATGATGCTTGCACGGTCGGGGGCCGGCCGGCTCACGAGGAGGAGACCATGGGCGAGAAGGTCAGCGCGACCCGGGCGGACCTTTCGGACCGGCAGATGTACCGGCGCAAGCTCCAGTCCTGCCTCGACGCCCTCGGCCGAATGCTGCGGGAGGACCGCTTCGACCGTCCGAAGGGCGTGCTGGGGGTGGAGATCGAGCTCAACCTGGCCGACGAACAGGGCCTGCCGCTGCTGAACAACGCCCAGGTGCTCACCGCGATCGGCTCCGCCGACTTCCAGACCGAGCTGGGCCGCTTCAACATCGAGGTCAACATCGCGCCGCACCGGCTCTTCGGGCACGTCTTCGAGGAACTGCGCGAGGAACTCGACACCGGGCTGCGCTACGCCGACCGGCGGGCCGCGGAGGCCGGTGCGCGGATCGTGATGGTCGGCATCCTGCCGACCCTGGAGCTCCAGCACACCGGGCTCGACGCGATGTCCCACAACCAGCGCTACAGCCTGCTCAGCGACCAGATCCTGGCCGCCCGGGGCGAGGACATCACGCTGGACATCGAGGGCGTCGAGCGCCTCCAGCTGGAATCCATCACCATGGTCGCCGAGGCCGCCGCCACCTCGCTGCAACTGCACCTCCAGGTGACGCCGGAACGGTTCTCCTCGGTGTGGAACGCCGCCCAGGCGATCTGCGGGCCACAGCTCGCGCTCGGCGCCAACTCGCCGTTCCTGTTCGGGCGGGAGCTGTGGCGGGAGACCCGCCCGGTGCTCTTCCAGCAGGCCTGCGACACCCGTTCGGCGGAGCTCAAGGCGCAGGGCGTGCGCCCGATCACCTGGTTCGGCGAGCGCTGGGTGGACTCGGCGTACGACCTGTTCGAGGAGAACCTGCGCTACTTCCCGGCGCTGCTGCCGATCTGTGACGACGAGGACCCGGCCAAGGTGCTGGCCTCCGGCGGCGTGCCGCGGCTGGCCGAGATGCGGCTGCACAACGGCACCATCTACCGCTGGAACCGGCCGGTCTACGACGTCAGCGGCGGGGTGCCGCACCTGCGGGTGGAGAACCGGGCGCTGCCGGCCGGGCCGACGGTGGCCGACACGCTCGCCAACGCGGCGTTCTACTACGGCGTGGTGCGGGTGCTGGCCGAGCAGTCCCGGCCGATCTGGACCAGGCTGCCGTTCGAGAAGGCCGACGAGAACTTCCAGCAGGCGGCCCGCTACGGCGTCGACGCGGTGTTCCAGTGGCCGCGCTCCGGCCGGGCCGGACGCGGCGGCGGGCTGACCACCGTCCCCGCCGTCGACCTGGTGCTCAACGAACTGCTGCCGATGGCCTACCAGGGTCTGGACGCGTGGGGCGTGGAGCCGGCCGACCGGGACCGCTACCTGGGCATCATCGAGCAGCGCTGCCTGCGCCGGGTCAACGGCGCGTCCTGGCAGAGCGCGACCTTCCACCGGCTGCGCGAGCAGTACGGGATGGACCGGCCGGACGCGCTGGCCGCGATGACCCGGCGGTACATGGAGCACATGCGCGGCGGCGAGCCGGTGCACACCTGGCCGGTGGGGTAGCGCTCCCGGGGAGCGCCGGGCGCGCTGTGGAAGGATGATCGCTCCGGTCCGCCGACGGCCGTCCGCCGCCGCCCGGAGCGCCGCCCGTCCGCCGCCGCCCGTGCTGGAGCACCCCCGTGACGACCGTCCCGACCGTACCGGAGACCGCGAAGCCGACCCGCCGTCTGCTCGGGGTGGAGCTGCTGACCGTCCTCGGCCTCTCGCTCGGGGCGAGCGGCATCAGCGCGCTGATCAGCTTCACCGGCTCGCTCACCGAGACGCTGAAGCTGGGCCAGCAGGTGGCCACCCTGAACGGCTCGCGCGCCCCCGGACGGCCCTGGCTGGACCTGGTCTGGCAGCTCTACTACATCGGCCGCGGCCTGATGCCGGTGGTGCTGGTCGGCTACCTGCTGGTGCGCGAGGGAGCCGGGCTGCGGGTGCTCGGCTTCGACCTCGGGCGCAAGCTCGGCGACCTCGGCCGCGGCGCGGCCGTCGCGGCGGCGATCGGCGGCTCGGGGCTGGCGCTCTACCTGGCCTCGCAGGCGGCCGGCTACAACCTGACGGTCGCGCCGTCCGGACTGCCGGACGTCTGGTGGCGGATCCCGGTGCTGCTGATGTCGGCCTGGCAGAACGCGATCCTGGAGGAGGTCGTCGTCCTCGGCTACCTGCTGCGCCGATTGGGGCAGCTGGGCTGGTCGTGGCCGGCGGCGCTGGCGGCGAGCTCGCTGCTGCGCGGCTCGTACCACCTGTACCAGGGGGTCGGCGGGCTGGTCGGCAACATCGTGATGGGCGTGGTGTTCTGCCTGCTGTACCGGCGGTGGGGGCGGGTGATGCCGCTGGTGGTGGCGCACGCGCTGATCGACACGGTGGCGTTCGTCGGGTACGCGCTGCTCGCCGGGCACGTCAGCTGGCTGCCCACCGGCTGAGCGAGGGGACCGCCCCAGGGCGCGGCGGTCAGGACAGCAGCCGCTCCACGTGGTGGCGTTCGAGTCCCTGGCCGGGGTCGACGGCCGTCACCTGGTCGGACGTGCCGTGCCCTCCGGCGGTTGCCGGCCGGAGGGCGTGGGCGGGGGTGCGCGGGGTGCGTCCGGGTGGGTCAGCCGGTGGCGGCGGGGGCCGGGACCGGGTCGGCGGGGGCGTCGGCCGGGACGGTGGGACGCCGGGAGAGCCGGCGGACCTGCGGTTCCAGCAGCACGGCGGCGCTGAACACCAGGGAGATCACCGCGCAGGCCCAGAGCGCGCCGGACAGGCCGAGCCGGTTCGCGACCGGGCCGGCGAGCGCGGTGCCGATCGGGGCCAGCGAGAGCGAGCCGAGTTCGTCGTAGGCGGTGATCCGGGAGAACGCCTCCGGGGGTATCTCCTGCTGGAGCGCGATCATCCAGTTGACGCTGAAGACGGTGACGCCGACGCCGGAGAGGAACATCGCCGCGCAGAGCGCCGGCATCGGAGCGGACGCCGCCAGGGCGAGCGCCGGGACGCCGAACAGGAAGACGCCCCAGTTGCCGACCAGCAGGATCCGGCGCGGCTGCCAGCGGGCCATCAGCAGGCCGGTGGCGACCAGGCCGACGCCGTAGGCCGCCATCGCCAGCCCCCAGTCGCGGGCGCCGCCGAGCCGCTCCTTCGCGAAGGCCGGCCCGTACACGGTCTCGACCGCGCCGACGCAGGCGACCAGCACCGAGAACTGGAGGACGATCACCCAGAGCCAGCGGCGGGAGGAGAACTCCTGCCAGCCCTCGCGCAGGTCGCGCAGCATGCCGCCGCCCCCGGCCCGGGCCGTCGGGGCCTGCGGCTCCAGCAGGAAGCGCAGCGCGGCGGCGGCCAGGAAGCAGGCGGCGTCCAGGGCGAGCACCCAGCCGGCGCCGACCGCCGCAGTCAGCGCGCCGCCGAGCGCGGCGCCGCCGATCTGCGAGCCGTTGAAGCCGATCCGGTAGACCGAGAAGGCCCGGGCGGCGTGCTCGGGGGCGACGCTCTCCATGATCATGCCGCCGGCGGCGGGGGAGTAGAAGGCGTAGCCGGCCCCGGCGCCGGCCGAGAGCAGCATCAGCTGCCAGAGGGCCGGCTCTCCGCTCAGCACCAGGGCGGCCAGGGCGCCCTGGGAGACGGCGCTGAACAGGTTGGCGGCGACCATGACGTGGTGGCGCGGCAGGCGGTCGGCGAGCGCGCCGCCGACCATCAGCAGCAGGACGGTCGGCAGCAGCCGGGCCGCGGTGACGTAGCCGACGTCG
>NZ_BAAAKJ010000138.1:11853-26755 GCF_039527695.1 Kitasatospora putterlickiae | reverse complement strand
GCGGTCGAGCCGCCGCCGTCCATGATGGCGAAGGCGGTGGCGATGGGGGCGCCGGCGTTGCCGAGGCCGCTCACCACGGTGGCGGCGGTCTGGATCCGGAAGTTGCGGCTCGCCCAGGTGAAGCGGCCGGTCGGGGGGATCGGGGTTGGGCTCTGCACCCCGTGACTATGCCGGGGCGGATGATCCGTGTCCATCCAATATCGGAGCGCCGGGCGGGCGCCGCGCGGGCTTCGTGCGGGGTCAGCCGAGGTGGGCCCAGAGGAAGGTGAGGGTGCGCCGCCAGGCGATCTCCGCCTGCAGCGGGTCGTAGGTGCCGAGCAGGTTCTCCTCGTTCATGAAGGCGTGCCCGGCCGGGTAGAAGTGGATCTCCGGGCGGACGTCGGTGGCCTCGCCGATCCGGATCGCGGCCTCGTCCACGGCGGCCATCGGGATCGCGCGGTCGTGCTCGCCGTAGTGGCCGAGCACATGGGCGGTCAGGCCCCGGTACTCGAAGTCCGGATCGGGCGGCAGGCCGTAGAACGGGACCACCGCGGCCACCCGGTCGCCTTCCGCGGCGGCCAGCAGCAGGGCGAAGCCGCCGCCCATGCAGAAGCCGACCACGCCGACCGCGTCGCCGACCACGCCGTCCAGGCCGAGCAACAGGTCGACCGCGCCGCGCAGGTCCCGCACCGCCTGTTCGACCGGCAGTTCGCGCTTGAGCCGGGCGGCCTCGGCGCTGTCGTGGGTGGTCGTGCCGCCGAAGAGGTCCGGCGCGAGGACGGTGAAGCCCTCGGCGGCGAACCGGTCGGCCACGCCGGCCAGGTACGGCGTCAGGCCCCACCACTCCTGGACCACGACCAGGCCGGGTCCGACGCCTTGCGGCGGGCGGGCCAGGTAGCCGTGGGCCTCGCGGCCGTTGCTCGGGAAGGTGACGTTCTGCCGGGAGCCGCCCTGGTCAGGCATGGCTTCCTCTCGGGGGACGGGCCGCCGGGCGCGGCGGCGGGTCGGTGGCCGGGGGCGTGTGGGGAACGGTGGGCCCGGGGGCGGGCCCACCGGGGTGCCGGCGGGGGTGCCGGGGGGTCAGCCCATCTCCTCCAGGGCGCGGCCCTTGGTCTCCTTGATGCAGAAGGCCACGAAGGGGATGGAGAGCAGCGCGAACACCGCGTAGATGACGTAGGTCGCCGACAGGTTCCAGTCGGCGAGGTCGGGGAAGCTGACGGTGATCGCCCAGTTGGCGATCCACTGGGCGGAGGCGGCGACGGACAGGGCCAGCGCGCGGATCCGGTTCGGGAACATCTCGCCGAGCAGCACCCAGACCACCACGCCCCAGGAGAAGGCGAAGCAGAGCACGAAGACGTGCGCGGCGATCAGCGCGACCGTCGCGTGGGTGTTGTCCAGGGTGGCGGCGTCGCCGGAGCCCTCCCGGTAGGAGAAGGCCCAGGCGGCGGTGCCGAGCGCGACGGCCATGCCGGCCGAGCCGGCCAGCGCGAGCGGCTTGCGGCCGATCCGGTCGACCAGGGTCATCGCGATCACCGTGCCGATGACGTTGATGATCGAGGTGGAGAGGCTGATCAGCAGCGAGTTGGACTCGTTGATGCCGACCGACTGCCAGAGGAAGGAGGAGTAGTAGAAGATCACGTTGATGCCGACGAACTGCTGGAACGCCGAGGCGCCGATGCCGACCCAGACGATCGGCAGCAGGCCGAACCGGCCGCCCGTGAGGTCCTTGAGCCGCGGTTTGCGGGCGGACTCCAGCACCGCGCGGATCTCGGCCACCCGCGCGTCGAGGTCGACGTCCTCGCCCTCGACCTCCACCAGCACCCGGCGGGCCTGCGCCTCCCGGCGGTCGGCGATCAGGTAGCGCGGGGACTCCGGGATGGCCAGCGCCATCAGTCCGTAGACCAAGGCCGGGATCGCCTCCACGCCGAGCATCCACTGCCAGGCCTGGACGCCGCCGAGGTGGCCGGTGGACTCGCCGCCGGCGGCCTGGTTGAGCGCCCAGTTGGCGAGCTGGGAGACGGTGATGCCGAGCACGATCGCCATCTGCTGGAAGGAGGCCAGCCGGCCCCGGTAGGCGGTCGGGGCGACCTCGGCGATGTAGGTCGGGGCGATCACCGAGGCGATGCCGATCGCCACGCCGCCGACCACCCGCCAGGTGGCCAGCACCTCGATGTTGGGCGGGAACATCGAGCCGATGCCGCTGACCGCGAAGAGGAACGAGGCCAGCAGCATGGTGCGGACCCGGCCCAGGTGGTCGGCGAGCCGGCCGGCCACCACCGCCCCGGCGGCCGAGCCGAGCAGGGCGATCGCCACCACGAACGCGGTCGTGCCGTTGCCCACCCCGAAGTGCTTCTGGATGCCCGTCACCGCGCCGTTGATCACCGCGCTGTCGTAGCCGAACAGGAAGCCGCCCATCGCGGCGGCGGCCGAGATGAACACCACGTGCCCGAGGTGCGCCTCGCCGGTCGCCGGATGGGTGTGGGTACTGGACACGCGCGCTCCCCGGGGTCGACGGTCCCGCCCGCACGGCCGGGAGGGCAGGGTTCGTCTCACATTCGATCAGCGCCGGGGGGCGCGCGTCGCGGCGGTTGGGCCGAATGGGTGACGGTGCGTCAGGTCCGGGTCGCCTGCCGCCGAACGGGGGAGCGGGCGCCTCACCGCCGCGCGTTGCGGCGCAGCAGCTGGGTGCGGGCGGCCGCGTCGAGCGGGCGCGCGCGTTCGGCGAGGCGTTCGGCGAGCGCCAGTTGTTCGGCGGCCGGCTTCTTGTCGTCGTACTTGAACTTGGCCCGCACCTCGCGGACCGTCAGCCGCAGCCCGGTCAGGCCGGGGAGCAGCCGGCCGAGCGCGCCCCCGCCCGGGGCCACCCGGGTGTCCGGGCACTCCGGCTGGAAGTGGGCCAGCTGGCGGTTGAGGATCTCGGCCTTGCCGGCCGCGTCCTCGACCGGCGTGGCGGTGGCGTGGAACTGCACGGAGGCGTAGTAGCTGGTCGGGGTGCCGGGCTCGCCGCGCCAGTGGCCGGGGGCGAAGGCGTAGTCGTCGGTGACCGCGAGGGTGACCTCCGGGTCGGCCCGGACGGCGGCGAGCAGCGGGTTGGGGGCGGCCAGGTGGAGCAGGATCTCGCCGCGGTCGGCGTCCAGCAGGAAGTGGGTGGGGACGAGCACCGGGCCGCGGCCCGGCCCGCCGTTGGCGGCGAGCAGGCCGAAGTCCCGGCCCTCGGCGAGCCAGGCGCGCCACTCGGCCTCGTCGCCCCGGTCCCAGGGGCGGATCAGCACGCGGGCCCCGGTCAGACGCCGCGCGGGGCGGTGCGGTCGGCGAGCGCCGCGAGGTTCGCGGGCAGCGGCACGGTGGTGGAGGCGTCCGGAACGGGGGTGCCGTAGCCGCTGGTCACCGGGACGACGCCGGCCCAGTACGGCAGGGCGAGGTCCTCGGGGTCGTCGTCGGCGAGGTCGGCCCGGGTCTTGGCGGAGACCTCGTCGAGGTCGAGGCGGATCACCGCGGTGGCGGCGAGTTCCTTGGCGTTGGCCGGGCGGACCTCGGCGGAGCGGCCCGGGACGACCTGGTCGATCAGCGCGTCCAGCGCCACCGTCAGCTCGTCGGGGTCGGTGACCTGGTGCGCGGTGCCGTGGGCGACCACCGAGCGGAAGTTGACCGAGTGGTTGAACGCCGACTTGGTCAGCACCAGGGCGTCGACCAGGGTGACGGTGACGCAGACCGGCAGGCCCTGTCCGCCCCTGGCCCCGCGCAGCGGCCGGCTGCCGGTGGAGCCGTGCACGTAGAGGTGGTCGCCGACCCGGGCGTGGATGGTGGGCAGCACGACCGGCGCCCCGTCGGCGACGAAGCCGAGGTGGCAGAGGTAGGTGGCGTCAAGGATCGCGTGGATCGCCTCGCGCTCCCAATGGGCGCGGTCCTTGTAGCGGGTGGGCGTGGTGCGCGGCGTCCGGGCGTAGGACGTGTCGCCGTCCGGCGTGGTCGACATGACAACCTCTATGTACTAGTGCATAATCTGCTTTGTGCTAGGAGACTATCGGATCACCGGTCGGCGTGCCAGCGAGATCGCGGCCGAGGTCGAGCGGGGCGTCAGCAGCGGCCGGCTCGCCCCCGGAACGCCGCTGCCGCCACTGCGCGACCTCGCCACCGAACTCGGCGTCAACCCCAACACGGTGGCCGCCGCCTACCGGCTGCTCCGCGACCGCGGGGTGATCGAGACCGCCGGGCGCAAGGGCAGCCGGATCCGCCCGCGCCCCGCCCACACCCCGCGCGACCAGATCCGCCTTCCCGTGCCCCCGCACGCCCGCGACCTCTCCGACGGCAACCCCGACCCGGACCTGCTGCCCGACCTCACCGCCGCCCTCGCGTCCGCCGCCGAGGCCGCCCGCCGCGCCCCGGTCCGCTACGGCGACCCGGTCGCCGACCCCGGCCTGCTCGCGCTGGCCGGCGCCGGCTTCGCCGCCGACGGCCTGCCGTCCGGTCCGCTCGCCGTCGCCTCCGGCTCGCTGGACACCATCGAGCGGATCCTGCTCACCCGGCTGCGCCCCGGCGACGCCGTCGCCGTCGAGGACCCGGGCTGGGGCAGCCTGCTCGACCTGCTGCCGGCGCTCGGCCTGCGCACCGTGCCGGTCCGGCTCGACGACGCGGGCCCGCTGCCCGGGCCGCTCGCCGAGGCGCTGGACGGCGGCGCGCGGGCGGTGATCGTCACCAGCCGGGCGCAGAACCCCACCGGCGCCGCGCTCACCGCCGGGCGGGCCGCCGAGCTGCGCGCGGTGCTGGCCGGCCACCCGGACGTGCTGCTGATCGAGGACGACCACGGCCACGGCATCGTCGACCTGCCCTACCACCCGCTGGCCGGCGCGGGGTCGGCGCACTGGGCGGTGGTCCGCTCGGCGGCCAAGGCGTACGGGCCGGACCTGCGGCTGTCGGTCGCGGTCGGGGACCCGGACACCATCGGCCGGGTGCTCGGACGCCAGCGGCTGGGGGCCGGCTGGGTCAGCCACCTGCTCCAGCACACGGTGGCCGGGCTGTGGCGCGCCGACGCGGCGCCGGCCGGACGGGTGGCCGCCGCCTACCGGGCGCGCCGGGAGGCGCTGATCGGCGCGCTGGCCGAGCGGGGGATCGCGGCGCACGGGGCGAGCGGGCTGAACGTCTGGGTGCCGGTGCCGGACGAGGCCGTCGCGCTCGCCGCGCTGGTCCAGCGCGGCTGGGTCGCGGCGCCCGGCGCCCGGTACCGGCTGCAGTCGCCGCCCGGGCTGCGGATCACCGTCGCGCGGCTCGATCCGGCGGACGCCCGGCGGCTGGCCGAGGACCTGGCGGCGGTGCTGGGCGTGGCGGGCCCGGGGTCCCGGCTGGTGTGAGGCCGCTCGTGAGCGATCGCAGGGCGGCCACCGATTCCGGACCGGTCGGCAGCGGGCCGCCGGGGCCGGTCAGCCCTTGGCGAGCAGCGCCTGGGCGTGCTCCCTGACCTGGTCCTTGGACAGGTAGGCGTCGGTGTACTCGAAGTCGCGCAGCCGGGCGGGCTGGCGGGCGAGGAAGCCGGTCCGCACGAAGTCGTCGCCGGCGGTCGCGTTGAGCAGCCAGTTGGCGCCGACCCGGAACTTGGCGACGTTGGTGCGCATCGCCATCAGGTGGTAGCCGCGGGCCACCAGCTGGGCCGGCACGCCGCGCAGCTCCACCCCGACCGGCTTGGAGACGGCGTCCTTGCCGCCGAGGTCCACGACCAGGCCCAGGTCCTTGTGGTAGTACGGCTCCAGCGGCTGGTTGCGCAGGGCCGCGATCACGTTGCCGGCCACCGCCCGGCCCTGGCGGGCCGAGTGCTGGGCGGTGGGCGGGCAGACCGCGCCGTCCCCCTTGGCGAGATCCGGGACGGCGGCGGCGTCGCCGAGCGCGAAGACGCCCTCGTACTGCGGCACCCGCATCTCCGCCGTCACCGCGATCCGCCCGCGCACCGTCTCGGCATCCAGGGTGGCGATCAGCGGGCTCGCCGCGACACCGGCCGTCCAGATCAGCGTCCGGCAGGGCAGCACCCGGCCGTCGGTGAACTTGACCGACTCGGCGCCGACCTCGGCCACCGAGACGCCTAGCGACACCTCGACGCCGCGCTCGCGCAGCACCTCCAGGGCGGCGGTGCCGAGGGCGTCGCCCAGCTCGGGCATCAGCTTCGGCGCGATGTCGATGAGGTGCCACTTGATCTGCCGGGCGTCCAGCCGCGGGTAGCGGTGGGCGGCGGCCGTGGTGAGCCGCTGTAGGCAGGCGGCGGTCTCGGTGCCCGCGTAGCCGCCGCCGACCACCACGAACTGCAGCCGGGACTCGCGCTCCTTCTGGTCCGGGGTGGCCGAGGCGAGGTCGAGCTGGGCGATCACGTGGTCACGGACGTAGGCCGCCTCGGCGAGGGTCTTCATGCCGCGCGCGTAGTCGGTCAGGCCGGGGATGTCGAAGGTGCGGGTGACGCTGCCGGGGGCCAGCACCAGGTAGTCGTACTTCTGCGCCACCACCTCGTCGGTGATCTTGCGGACCACGCAGACCTTGGCGGCGGGGTCCACGCCGATCGCGCCGCCGGGGACGATGTGGGTGCGGCGCAGTGAGCGGCGCAGCGAGACGGCCACCGACTGGGGCGTGAGCACACCGGCCGCCACGTGCGGCAGCAGCGGCAGGTAGAGCTGGTAGCTGAACGGGGTGACCAGGGTGATCTCGGCCTCTGCGGGGGAGAGCTTGCGCTCCAGCCGGCGCGCGCACTCCAGTCCGGCGAAGCCGCCGCCGACGATCAGGATCCGGGCTCGTTCCATCGTGCGTCCCTCACAGTGCGTCGGGTGCCCCGATTACTGTCCGCCACACTCGCACGGAGCAGCCGGGCCTGCCACCCGGGACGACCCGGGCGGGCGAGCGTGCCGAGCGACACCCGCCCCGTGCATATGCCCGATAGGCTGTCGGTTGTGCTCCCCGAGGTGACGGCGGTCCGTTATGTGACGCCACTGCGAGAAGGCGGCTCGATGCCGGGCCTGGTCGAGGCCGACGACCGGCGGCTGTACGCGCTGAAGTGGATCGGCGCGGCCCAGGGCCGCAAGGCGCTGGTCGCCGAGGTGCTGGCCGGTGAACTCGGCCGGCGGCTCGGCCTGCCGGTGCCCGAGTTGGTGACCGTCGACCTGGACCCGGTGCTCGCGCGCAGCGAGCCGGACCCGCAGATCCAGGACCAGATGCGGGCCAGCGGCGGCCTCAACCTGGGGATGGCCTTCGTCAGCGGCGCGCTCAACTTCGATCCGGTCTGCTTCGACGTGGACGCCGGGCTGGCCGGGCAGGTGCTCTGGTTCGACGCGCTGATCGGCAACGTCGACCGCTCCTGGCGCAACCCCAACCTGCTGGTCGCCACGGGCGGCCTGCGGCTGATCGACCACGGCGCGAGCCTGATCTTCCACCACCACTGGGCGGGCGCGGCCGGCTGGACCCGCCGGCCGTACGACGCCTCCGACCACGCGCTGCTGGGCGCGGAGCCGGACCTGCTCGCGGCCGACAAGGCGCTCGCGCCGCTGGCCGAGGCGGCGATCGAGGGGGCGGTGGCGCAGATCCCGGACGTCTGGCTGGTGGACGAGCCCGGGTTCGACTCGCCCGCGGCGGTGCGCGAGGCGTACCGCGCCCAGCTGACCGCGCGACTGGCCGGTCCGCGAGACTGGCTGCCGGAGGTGTCCGCATGACCGAGTCCGGCTTCGAGGAGTTCGGTCTGTCCGAGTCCCGCCTGTCAGGGTCCCGTCTGTCGTGGTCGGCGGACTCCGGGCCGGCCGACCTCCGGGCGGGCGAAGCGGCGCGCTCGGTGGTGCCGCTGCGGGCCGAGCTGCACGAGTACGAGTACGCGGTGATCCGGGCGGTGCCCCGGGTGGAGCGCGGCGAGTGCGTCAACGTGGGCGTGCTGCTGTACTGCCGGCAGAGCTCCCACCTGGCCGCGCGGACCCACCTGGACCAGGCGCGGCTGCTGGCGCTGGACCCGGTGGCCGACGTGGCCGCGGTGCGGCGGGCGCTGCAGGGGATCGAGGTGGTCTGCGCGGGCGGGCCGCAGGCCGGCCCGGCGGTGGCGGACAGCCCGGGACAGCGGTTCCGCTGGCTCACCGCCCCGCGCAGCGCGGTGGTGCAACCGGGGCCGGTGCACACCGGGCTGACCGCCGACCCGGAGACGGAGCTGCGCCGGCTGTTCGACCAGCTGGTGCTCTGACCAGGCCGGTTCCCCGGGGCCGGCGGTTTGGGCACTGGACCTTTGCCGTGCTCAAATCTTGAGTTACTGAAGCAGTCGGTCGTAGGCTGACCTCATGGGTTCGACGACGAGCACGACCGTACCGACCAACGCCGAGCTGATGGAGGCGCTGGCCGCCGTCGGCGGTGCGTACTTCCAGGACTTCGCGGCCGCGGCGGCCCGGCACGGTCTCTCCTCCTCGCAGGCCAAGGCGCTCGGCGCGGTCCAGGAGCCGGTGCCGATGCGCGCGCTGGCCGGGCGGCTGGGCTGCGACGCCTCCAACGTGACCGGGATCGTCGACCGGCTGGAGGCGCTGGGCCTGGCCCGCCGGGAGGCCTCGGCGGGCGACCGGCGGGTCAAGATCGTGGTCATCAGTGCGCAGGGCCGGGAGATCCTGGCGCTGATCCGCGGCGAGATGGGCCGCACCCACCAGGCCTTCGAGAACCTGAGCGGCGAGCAGCGCGCGGCGCTGCACTCGATCTGCCTCCAGGTCCTCCCGGTGCTCAGCGGGCGGGTCTAGGGCAGGCCCCGACCGCTCAGGGCCGTCCCCGCAGAGCCGCCGCGAGGGCGGGCGGCAGCGGGGTGTGGTGCAGCAGGGTGAGGCGCCGGGTCGCGCGGGTGAGGGCGACGTAGAGGTCCGCGGCGCCCTGGGCGAGGAGGGCCGCCGGGTCGACCACGGTGACCGCGTCGAACTCCAGGCCCTTGGCCTCGCGGACGGTCAGCGCCCCCAGCGCGGCGGCGCCCGCGTCCGGGGCGATCACGCCGAAGGTGCCGGAGCCGGCGGGCGGTGCGGCCGGCGCGGCCAGTGCCGTGGCGTAGTCGCCGTCCGGGACGGGGACGACGCGCGGGCGTTCGGGGGTCTCCCGGACGGCCTCGGGCGGCTCCTGGCCGGGCATGTGCGCACGCAGCACCGCCGCCGCCGGCGCCATGATCGCGGCCGGGGTGCGGTAGTTGACGGTGAGCCGCTCCTCGCGCCAGCGGCCCGGCAGTTCGCGGTCCAGCGCCTCAGCCCAGGACGACCGGGCCCCGGCCGGTGAGGCGGTCTGGGCGAGGTCGCCGACGATGGTCAGCGAGCGGGTCGGCACCCGGCGCAGCACGGCGCGCCAGGCCATCGCGGACAGCTCCTGGGCCTCGTCGACCACCACGTGCCCGTACGCCCACCGGCGGTCCCCGGCGGCGCGCTCGGCGGTGGTGCGGTCCGGGCCGGTGTCGCGGAAGCGCCCGGCGAGCAGTCCGGCGTCCAGGGTGGCGTCGCCCTGTTGGCCGGTGACGGTGAGCACGCCGTCGGCGTAGGCGAGTTCGTCGTCCAGCGTCCGTTCGGCGGCGCGGACCCGGGCGAGGACCGAGGCGCCGTCCTCGCCGAGGAGTTCCGCCGCCTCGTCGAGCAGCGGGACGTCCCCGGTGGTCCACGGCGCGCCGGCCGGGCGCAGGACGGCGGCGCGGTCGGTGGGGGAGAGGCCGGGGGCCGCGGCGGCCAGCAGGGCGGGGTCGGAGAACAGCCGGTCGATCAGTTGGTGCGGCGTCAGGACCGGCCAGAGGGCGTCGAGTCCGGCCCGGACCTCGGGCTGCTCCCAGAGTTCGCGCGGGGCGTGGCGGGCCTCCTCCTCGTCGTACGGGCGGCCGAGGGAGAGCGCCTGCGCCACCGCGAGGGCGTCGAGCACGGTGCGCAGGAAGAACGCGCGGGCCTCGTTGTGCGGCAGGCGCAGGCCGCGGGCGGCCTCCCGGGCCTCGGCGCAGACCCGGCGGGACAGGCGCAGGTGCTCGCCGAGGTGCAGGCCGCCGGCGGGGACGGGCTGGTGGGCCTCGACGGCGCGCCGGACCGCGTCGGCCATCCACGGCCCGCCCTTGACCACGGCGGCGGCCGGTCCGTCCTCGGCGGTGGCCCGGACGCCGGGGAACAGCTCGCCGACGGTGCGCAGCACCACCTCGGTCTCGCCGAGCGCGGGCAGCACCTGGTCGATGTAGCGCAGGAACCCGGTGCTGGGGCCGATCACCAGGACACCGCGCCGCTCCAGGACCGCGCGGTGCGTGTACAGCAGATAGGCGGCGCGGTGCAGGGCGGTGACCGTCTTCCCGGTGCCGGGGCCGCCCTGGACGACCAGCGCACCGGGCAGCGGGGCGCGGATCACCCGGTCCTGTTCGGCCTGGATGGTGGCGACCACGGTGGCCATCCGGCCGGTGCGCTCGCGGTCGAGGGCGGCCAGCAGCGCCGCCTCGCCGACCAGGCCGCGCCGGCCGCCCTCGTCCAGGGCGGCCAGGTCGAGCGCCTCGTCGTCCAGTCCGGTGAGGACGCGGCCGCGGGTGTGCAGGTGGCGGCGGCGGAGCAGCCCGCCGGGTTCCGCCGGGGTGGCGGTGTAGAACGGGCGGGCGGCGGGGGCGCGCCAGTCGACGAGGACCGGCTCGTAGGTCCCGGCCGCCGCGTCGGTGAGGCCGATCCGGCCGATGTAGCGGACGGTGCCGTCGCGGTGGTCGAGGCGGCCGAAGCACAGGCCGCGCTCGACGGCGTCCAGCCGCGCGGAGCGGCGGGCGGCCTCGGCGGCGCGCAGTTCGCGCTCCAGCCGGGCCTGGTGGGTGCCGCCCGGACCGGCCTCGCGGCCGGCCGCCGCCAGGGTCCGGCGGGCGCGTTCGCGGGCGGCGTCCAGGTGGGCGTAAAGGCCGGTCAGCCTGGCCTGTTCGGCGTGCAGCGCCTCGGCGAGGCGGGCGTCCGTCGCGGCCGGGAGAGGGGGAACCGCTGGAGATCCGTTCACGGGTGTGGTATCCTTGCGGTGAGGAGTTTGTGGGGCTCTTGATGACGGTGGCTCAAGTGTCCCAGCCTACCCGAGCCCGGGCCGTTCCGGCTGACCTCGGCTGTTAGGCTTGCGAAGCGTGAGCGCGAAGCCCCAGATCCCCAATGTCCTGGCCTCCCGGTACGCCTCGGCGACCCTGGCCCAGCTCTGGTCCCCCGAGCACAAGGTGGTCCTTGAGCGCCATCTTTGGCTCGCCGTCCTGAAGGCCCAGCAGGACCTCGGCGTCGAGGTGCCCGCCACCGCCGTCGCCGACTACGAGCGGGTGATCGACCAGGTCGACCTCGCCTCCATCGCCGCCCGCGAGCGGGTCACCCGGCACGACGTCAAGGCCCGGATCGAGGAGTTCAGCGACCTCGCCGGCCACGAGCAGATCCACAAGGGCATGACCTCCCGGGACCTGACCGAGAACGTCGAGCAGCTGCAGGTCCGGCAGTCGCTGGAGCACGTGCGCGACCGCGTCGTCGCCGTGCTGGTCCGCCTCGGCCGGCTCTCCGCCGAGCACGCCGAGCTGGTCATGGCCGGCCGCTCGCACAACGTGGCCGCGCAGGCGACCACCCTGGGCAAGCGCTTCGCGTCGATCGCCGACGAGCTGCTGGTCGCCTTCCGCCGCCTGGAGGAGCTGATCGCCCGTTACCCGCTGCGCGGGATCAAGGGCCCGGTCGGCACCGCGCAGGACATGCTGGACCTGCTGGGCGGCGACACCGACAAGCTCGCCGAGCTGGAGCGCCGGGTCGCCGCGCACCTCGGCTTCGAGAACGTCTTCACCAGCGTCGGCCAGGTCTACCCGCGCTCGCTGGACTTCGAGGTGCTGACCGCCCTCGTCCAGCTGGCCGCCGCGCCGTCCAGCCTGGCCAAGACCATCCGCCTGATGGCCGGCCACGAGCTGGTGACCGAGGGCTTCAAGGAGGGCCAGGTCGGCTCCTCGGCGATGCCGCACAAGATGAACACCCGCTCCTGCGAGCGCGTCAACGGCCTGGCCGTGATCCTGCGCGGCTACGCGTCGATGACCGGCGAGCTGGCCGGCGACCAGTGGAACGAGGGCGACGTCTCCTGCTCGGTGGTCCGCCGGGTCGCGCTGCCGGACGCCTTCTTCGCCTTCGACGGCCTGCTGGAGACCTTCCTGACCGTCCTCGACGAGTTCGGCGCCTTCCCGGCCGTGATCGAGGCCGAGCTGGACCGCTACCTGCCGTTCCTGGCCACCACCAAGGTCCTGATGGGCGCGGTGCGCGCGGGCGTCGGCCGGGAGACCGGGCACGAGGTCATCAAGGAGCACGCCGTCGCCTCCGCGCTCGCGATGCGGGCCGGCGCGCGGGAGAACGAGCTGCTGGACCGGCTGGCGAACGACGAGCGGATCCCGCTGGACCGGGCCGCGCTGGACGCGCTGCTGGCCGACCGGCTCTCCTTCACGGGCGCGGCCGGTGCGCAGGTCGCCGAGGTCGTCCGCCGGATCGAGGCCGTCGCGGCCGCGTACCCGGAGGCGGCCAAGTACGCCCCGGGTGACATCCTCTGACGAGCCGTAGGCTCCGCGGTCAGGGCCCCGTCGCCGGTCAGGCGGCGGGGCCCTCGCCGTGGGTGACGGTGGCGTGGCCGGGGTCGAGCGGTGGGGCGTTGGTGCCGCAGGCGTAGCGGCACTCCGGTTCGGCGACGGGGTGCTCGTCCTCCGGGGCCAGCACGTTGCCGTGCACGGTGGCCAGCGCGATCAGTCCGCCGGCCACGAGCAGCCCGGCGCAGATCAGCATCGCGGTCCGGAAGGCCGAGTCGACGGCCTCCGGCACCTGGTAGTCGTCACCGCTCAGACCGGCCAGCGCGGGCAGCGCGGCGACCGCCAGCAGGCCGGCCGCCCGGGCCGCGGCGTTGTTGACCCCGCTGGCGATGCCCGCGTGCCGCACGTCCACCGCCGCCAGCACGGTGGCGGTCAGCGGTGCGACCAGCAGCACCATGCCGCTGCCCATGACGGCGGCGGCGGGCAGGACGTCCGTCCAGTAGGAGGCGTCGGGGCCGATCCGCAGCATCAGCAGCACGCCCGCCGCGCAGAGCAGCGGGCCGACGGTGAGCGGCAGGCGCGGGCCGATCCGCTTGCCCAGCCGGCCGGCGCGGGCGGACAGCGCCAGCATGATCACCGTGATCGGCAGCAGCGCCAGCCCGGAGACCAGGGGGGAGAAGCCGGAGACGATCTGCAGCTGGACGACCAGGAGGAAGAAGACGCCGCTGAACGCCGCGTAGACGGCGAGGGTGACCAGGTTCACGGCGGTGAACAGCCGCGAGGAGAACAGCCCCAGTGGCAGCATGGGTTCCGGAGTGCGGCGCTCGACCGCCACGAAGGCGACGCCGAGCAGCACGCCCGCCGCGCCGGTGACCCAGACCGCGGCGGGCAGGCCCTTGCCGGCGGCGGTCAGCGCGTAGGTGACGGCGCCCAGCGCCAGGGCGGCCAGCACCGCGCCGAGCGCGTCGAAGCGGCCGGTCGCGGACTCGTCCCGGCTCTCCGGTACGTGCCGGGCGGACACCGCCACCACCAGGGCGGCCAGCGGCAGGTTCAGCAGGAAGATCCAGCGCCAGCCGGGGCCGTCCACCAGCCAGCCGCCGAGGAACGGGCCGACGGCCGCCGACACCCCGCCGAGTCCGGACCAGAGGCCGACCGCCGCCGAGCGGTCCTCCGGGTGGAAGACCGCCTGGAGCATCGCCAGCGAGCCCGGGGTGAGCAGCGCGCCGCCGACGCCCTGCACGGCGCGCGCGATGATCAGCACCTCGATGTTCGGCGCGGCGGCGCAGGCCGCGGAGGCGATGGCGAACCAGACCACGCCGAGCAGGAAGACCCGGCGCCGGCCGTACCGGTCGCCGAGGGCGCCGCCGAGCAGGATCAGCCCCGCCAGGGTGAGCAGATAGGCGTTGAGCGTCCATTGCAGGGCGTCGAGTTGGGCGCCGAGATCGGCGCCGATGCGGGGCAGCGCGACGTTCACGACGGTCCCGTCCAGCATCGCCATGCTGGAGCCGAGCACCGTCGCCAGAAGTACCCAGCGACCCTGCGCGGTGCCCAACCGCAGGGTGCCGGCCTCGAAGGTGGCCACGGCCCATGGTCAGTCCCGTGGGGCTGACGTGACAAGGGTCACCGGGGGTGTGTCGGGGGATGTCCGCTCCGTGAGTGATCGTGTGCGTACTGATTCCGATATCGGCGCAGGGTCGTGGATCACCTGCGGACCGTGAATGGATTGTGTACATACTGTGCACGCCTTTTCGGCGGAGTGTCACCGGGGTGCGGACTTTGGTCCCAGGTCGTGGAGATCGACATTGCTTCACCCGAACGGATGAGTTTTAGTTCAGCGACCGCCCGGCGTCAGCCCGGGTGGCCACCGGGTGGAACGCCTAGTCCTGCCGCTGCCCGGTGGTACGCACCGAACTCTGTACGGCAGGAGCGGGGGACCCACAGGTAAGTCGCCGGACCCGAACTACTCGCGGACCGGCTTGGGGTGAAGCCGCCTATTGCGGCCGGGCAACTCCAGCCCGAACCCGACAGCTCACCTCGCAGGCGTCGGAGAGGACATTTTCCATGCCCGCACAGGCTCGTCGTATCGCCCTGCCCCGCGCCGCCCGCATCGGCATCGCCACCGCCGTCACCGGTGCCGCCTTCGCCCTCCCGCTGGTGACCACCGTCACCGCCCAGGCCCACGAGGTCCCGGCCGCCAAGCCGGCCGCTCAGGCCGCCGCCCCCGCCGCTCAGGCCGCCCCGGCCGCCGCGCCGGTCGCGGACAGCTACAAGGTCGTCGGTGGGGACACCCTCTCGAAGATCGCCGCCGCGAAGAACGTCACCGGTGGCTGGCAGGCGCTGTACGAGCACAACCGCTCGGTCATCGGCGCCAACCCGAACCTGATCTTCCCGGGCCAGCCGCTCGCGCTCGGCGAGCACGCCGGCCGCGTGGTGGGCGGCGGCGAG
>NZ_BAAAKJ010000138.1:6360-11766 GCF_039527695.1 Kitasatospora putterlickiae | reverse complement strand
CCGGCCGCCCCGGCTGCCAAGCCCGCCGCTCCGGCCACCAAGCCCGCCGCGCCCGCCGCTCCGGCCACCAAGCCGGCGGCTCCGGCCGCCAAGCCGGCCACCCCGGCCGTGAAGCCGGCCGTCCAGAACACCACCGCCGCCCCGGTGGCCACCCCGGTCGTCGCCGCCACCTCCGGCTACGTCGCCCCGCTGGCCAACCCGAAGCTCGGCACCGCCTACGGCGTGGCCGGCTCGATGTGGTCCTCCGGCCACCACACCGGCGCCGACTTCGTCGCCTCCACCGGCACCCCGCTGCGCGCCATCGCGGCCGGCACCGTGGTGAAGGCCGGCAACGGCGGCGCCTACGGCAACGAGGTCGAGATCAAGCTCGCCGACGGCAAGTACGCCCAGTACGCGCACCTCTCCTCGATCGGCGTGAAGGTCGGCCAGGCCGTCACCGCCGGCCAGCAGATCGGCCTCTCCGGTGCCACCGGCAACGTGACCGGCCCGCACCTGCACTTCGAGGTCCGCACCGGCTCGGAGTACGGCTCGGACATCGACCCGATCGCCTACCTGCGGGCGCACGGCGTCGCGATCTGACCTCCGGTCGGATCACCTCCGCCACCGCTGGGTGCGGGGCGAAGCGACTCTCCCGGAATGGTCATGTCGGGTGACCGCTCGACCGGGTGATCGCCGCACCTCCAGCGGAACGACGGGCGCGGGACACGCCCGTCCGGCCGGCCCGGTTCGCGAGACCTCCCTCGCGGGCCGGGCCGGCCGCCGTCGTACCCGGGCTCGTACCCCGGGTCGAACGGGTCGGGTCGAACGGGGCGGGCCGTACTCGAACAGGGCGTCAACCCCGCGGGGGTGACGGCGGGTCACCTCTCGTTGCGGGACCGTCGGCCCTGCCCCGATGCTGTCGGGCAGTCATCGTCCGGCCGGTCCGGCGGGCGGCACAGCCACGACGGGTGAAGGGGGTCGGATGGCCGACCGGAGCGGGGACGCGGAGCGGCGGCCGGAGGTGGACCGGCTGAAGGCGGACTCGGTCGGCCTGGCGGGCGTGGTGTTCATGGCGGTCGCCACGGCGGCGCCGATCACCGCGATGACCGGCAACCTCCCGATCGTGGTCGGCCAGGGCAACGGCGCCGGCGCACCGGCCGCGTACGTCTTCGTGACCCTGGTGCTCACCGTCTTCTCGGTCGGCTACGTGGCGATGGCCCGCCACATCACCGCGGCCGGGGCGTTCTACGGCTACATCTCGCACGGTCTGGGCCGGGTCGCCGGGATGGCCTCGGGGCTGCTGGCGGTGCTGGCGTACATCGTCTTCGAGGCCGCGGTCATCGGCTTCTTCGCGTACGCGCTGCGCGGGCTGGTCGCGGCACAACTGGGGGTGGAACTGCCCTGGGGCTGGTACGCGGCGCTCGGGCTGCTGGTGATCGGGGTGATGGCCTGGTTCGACCTGCACCTGACCGCGCGGGTGCTCGGGGTGGCGCTGGTGCTGGAGATCACCGTGCTGGGCGCCGTCTCGCTGGCCGTGCTGTTCACCGGCGGCGGGCCGGACGGGATCGTCGGTGAGGCCCTCGATCCGCTGAACGCCTTCCGCGGCGTGGGCGGCGGCGCGGGTGCCGGACTGGGGCTGTTCTTCGCGTTCTGCTCCTGGGTCGGCTTCGAGTCCACCGCGATGTACGGCGAGGAGTCGCGCGACCCCAGGCGGGTGGTGCCGAGGGCGACGCTGATCTCGGTGATCGGGGTCGGGCTGTTCTACGTCCTGGTCTCCTGGATGATCGTCTCCGGCAACGGGGCGCGGCACGCGGTGGACGTCGCCAACGGCCTGGTCCCCGGCAAGGACGGCAACAGCCTGTTCTTCGACCCGCTCGGCGAGCACTTCGGCGGCTGGGCGGTCACGGTGTTCCAATGGCTGGTGGTGAGCGGCTCGTTCGCCTGCGCGATGGCCTTCCACCAGTGCGCGGCCCGGTACCTGTACGCGATCGGGCGCGAGGGGTTCATCCACCCGGCGCTGGGGCGCACCCATCCGCGGCACGGTTCGCCGCACGTCGCCTCGCTGGTCCAGTCGGCGATCGGGGCGGTGCTGGTGGCCGGGTTCCTGGTGGCCGGGATGGACCCGTACACGCACCTGTACACGCTGCTGGCGCTGCTCGGGACGATGGCGATCCTGATCGTGCAGACGCTCTGCTCGTTCGCGGTGGTCGGCTACTTCCACGTGCGGGGCCGGCATCCGGGGACCCGGCACTGGTTCCGGACGCTGGTCGCGCCGCTGGCCGGCGGGGTGGCGATGGCGGGGGTGGTGGTCCTGCTGGTGATCCACAAGGACGCCGCCGCCGGGGCGGCCGCCGGCACGCTGCTGTTCCGGCTGATCCCGTACCTGGTGATCGGCACCTTCCTGGGCGGGATCGGACTGGCGCTGTGGACGCGCGCCCGCCGTCCTGAGCGGTACGCCCGGATGGGGCGGATCGTCCTGGAGGACGCGGCGGAGCGCGCCGACGACGCGGCGCCGGTGGGCGCCTGACGGCCCGTCGGTGGTTCAGGGGCGGCGGGCGGGCAGCGTCTGCTCGGCGGCGGTCAGCAGTTGGTGCACCCGGTGGCCGAACTCGTCGGCGTCGCGGGCCGGTTCGAGGAAGACCAGGCGGACGTCGCGGTGGCCGTTCGGGTGGTCGAGGCGGAGCACCAGGCCGTACCGGTCGAGGGCGAGCGGGCGGACGGCGGGTCGTTCGACGAGCAGGGCCGGGTCGAGTAGCCGGGTGAGCCTGGCGAGCGCGTCCGGGTGGTCGTCGGCCAGGTGGGTGAGCAGGCCGGCCTCGTAGCGGGCCAGCGGGTCGGGGGCGGCGGCCGCGAGGTCGGCGCCGGTGATCGCGGTGGTGCCGTACGGCGTGGAGAGCACCGCGTGGGCGACGTCGAGGCGGAGGTGGACGCTGAGGCCGTCGTCGGCGAGGTGGGCGAGGTGGAGCCGGCCGGCCAGGGTGAGCCGGCCGCGGACCCGGTCGCGGACGGCCACCGGGGCGATGTCGGTGAGGTCGAGCACGACGGCCAGGCCGTCCTGTTCGCGGGCGGCGGCGACGGTCAGCGGGGCGTCGAGCGGGGCGCGCAGCCGCAGCCGGGAGCCGTGCACCGAGACGGCGGTGGTGAGTTCGTGCGGCTCGCCGCAGGCGCGGACGACCACCGAGGAGGTGGCGGCGAGCAGGCTGCCGATCCGCTCGGCGGCGCTCGGCTCGGAGATCTCGGTCGTCTCGGCGTCGTGCGGGTGCGGGCTCATGCGGTCGGGACCTCCGGCGGGCGCTCAGCCTGTTGGTTAGGTGAGCCTAACCTAACGATTCACGGGGAGGTGGGCAAGACGCCGGGTGGGCGGATGCGCGAAGGGCCCGGACGAGGTCCGGGCCCTTCGGTCGCGCCGACGAGGTCAGCCGATGACGGCCTGGGCGTCGATCTCCACCAGCATCGGCTCCTGCGGCAGCTCGACGAAGATCGTGGTGCGGCAGGGCTTCACGCCGCCCGGCTTGACGTTCTCGTCGATGAACTCGGCGTAGACCTCGTTCATCAGCGGGAAGTCGGCGCGCTTGGTGAGGTAGACGCGGAACATCACCACGTCCTCGATGGTGGCGCCGCCCGCCTCGACGATCGCCTTGACGTTCTCCAGCGTGCGCCGGGTCTGCGCCTTCACGTCGCCGTGGTACAGGTACTCGCCGGTGGCCGGGTCCTGCGGGCCCTGGCCGGAGACCTGGAGGATCGGGCCCTTGCGGACGCCCTGGGAGAACATCCAGGCCGGGGCGGGGGCGCCGTCGGTGCGGATCTCGGTCTTGTCGCTCATGCGGGTGTGTTCGCTTCCTCGGTGGGGTGCGGTCGGGGAGGTGATGGCCGGTTCGGGGGTTCAGGGATCAGGGATCAGAAGTGGCCCGGGGTCTGGCCGCAGTCGGCGGAGATCGCCCGGGTGGTGGCGAGGAGCGCCGGCAGCAGCTCCAGCACCTGCTCGTACGGCAGGACGACGTCCGGGACGGAGATCGAGGCGGCGGCGACCACCCGGCCGCTGGCGTCCCGGATCGGCGCGGCCACGCAGTTGATGAACGCCTCGTGCTCCGCGTGGTCCTGCGCCCAGCCCTGGACGGCGACCTTCTCCAGCTCCGCGAGCAGCGCCTCGGGCGTCGCCAGGGTGCGGGGGGTGTGCGGGACGAAGTCGATCCCGGCCACCACCCGGCGCCGCTCCGGCGCGGGCAGGTCGGCGAGCAGCACCTTGGAGACGGCGGCGCTGTGCAGGGCGGCGCGCAGGCCGATCCGCGAGTACATCCGCACCGGGTGGCGGGAGTCGTACTTGTCGATGTAGACCACCTCGCCGCCCTCGTACGCGGCCAGGTGCACGGTCTGGCCGGTGGCGGCGTTCAGCTCGGCGAGGTGCGGGGCGGCGATCCGGCGCACTCCGCGCTGCTCCAGGGCCAGCCCGGAGAGGGCGAACAGGCCCGCGCCCAGGTGGTAGCGGTAGCCGGCGTCCCGGTAGACGAATCGTTCCTCTTCGAGGGACTGGAGCAGTCGCAGCACGGTCGTCTTGTGCACGCCGAGGACCTCGGCCAGCTGGTCCAGGGAACGCTCGCCCTCGCCGAGTTCGGCGAGGATGCGCAGGGCGCGGGTGACGGTCTGGCTCATGGGGCTCCAAGGGCCGGGGCGGTGGCCGGTCGAGGGTCGGCGGCACCGCCCTCGGGGGCGGCGGTCGCCGTGGTGTGCGCGGGGGCGGTCGGTGCGGGCAGGACAGGGGACACGATGCCATCCGCGGAGACCCGGGTGGCCGCCCAGTGCTCGGGTGCGGCGTCGAGCAGCGCCGCGACCACCTCGGCCGGCGGCAGCTCGGCCTGGTCGCCGTGGGCGGTCAGCGCGCAGGCCGCGCTGAGGTGGCCCAGCCGCAGGCGGCGCCGCTGGTCGAGGCCGCGAACGGTGCCGGCCAGGTAGCCGGCGGCGAAGGCGTCCCCCGCGCCGGTCGCCTCGACCACCTCGACGGTCAGCGCCGGTTCGGTGACCGCGCCGCCGTCCCGCTCGATCGCGGTGACCTGCCGGGCGGCGTCCTTGACCACCACCGTGGCGGGGGAGGGGAAGCGCCGGCGCAGTTCCCGCGGGTCGCCGGTGCCGAAGGCGGTCTCGGCCTCGTCGGCGCCGAGCAGCAGCAGGTCGGCGGCGTCCAGCAGCGGCGGCAGCACCGAGGGGTCGCGCTCGCGCCAGAGCGCCGGGCGCCAGTTGAGGTCGAAGCTGACCAGCCGGCCCGGGCGGCGGTCGGCGAGCAGCGCGCGGAGCAGGGCGAGGCAGTCGTCGGAGAGCGCGGCGGTGATGCCGGACAGGTGCAGCAGCCGGGCCCCGTCCAGCAGCCGGGTGGCGGCCGGGTCGGCCAGCAGGGCCGGGGAGAGCGGGGCGGGGGCCGCGCCGCGGCGGGCG
>NZ_BAAAKJ010000138.1:3001-6334 GCF_039527695.1 Kitasatospora putterlickiae | reverse complement strand
CCGGCTGCGGCCCGGGCCGAGGTCATGGCGGTCGCCGGTGCCGCCGCCGACCTCCTTGAGGTACAGGCCGGTCGGGCGGTGCGGGTCGACGGCGACCGCGGAGACGTCCACCCCGCGGGCGGTCAGTTCGCCGAGCAGGCGGCGGCCGAAGCCGTCGTCGCCGACCCGGCTGATCCAGGCGCTCGGCACGCCCAGGGCGGTCAGGGCGCCGGCCACGTTGGACTCGGCGCCGCCGACTGAGAGGCTGAAGTTCTCCACGGACTCCAGCGGCCCGGGCCGGTCCGGGAGGAGGACGGCCATCGACTCGCCCACGCAGACGGCCAGCGGAACGGCGGGCGGCGTCGGGTTCGCCGCGGCGGATGCCGGGCCGGTCGCGGACGGGGCGGCCGTCGGACGGCCGGGCGGTGGGGTGCCCGGGCTCGCGGCGGCGTCCTGGCGTGGCATCTGCTGGGCTCCTCGGAGTGCTGCGGCCGGCCGGGTGGGGGGGGGGTGCTGTGGCGAGCCTGCCTGCCCCGCGTCCGGCGGGGGCTGTCGTTGACCTTCGTCCGGCGCCGATGCTAGAACCGTGCTGCCAGCATGTGCAACCCTCATTGCGCATGTTGCAACATGGCAGATGGAGGAAGACGGTGGACCAGACCTTCGCAAGCAGCGGCACCGGCCCCGGCCTCGACACCGGCAAGGTGGCGGCCCTGGCCGAGGAGACGCTCGACTGGCGCTTCAAAGCGCTGCCACCGGACGCCGCGGGCCTGACCGTCCGCCAGTACCTGGCCACCGGTCCCGCCCTCGCCGACCTCGGCACCCCGCTGCTCACCCTCGACGCGGGCGCACTCGACCACAACCTGCGCACCATGGCCCGCTGGTGCGCCGAGGCCGGGGTGGCCCTCGCCCCGCACGGCAAGACCACCATGGCGCCCGCGCTCTGGCAGGCGCAGCTGGCCGCCGGCAGCCACGGCATCACCCTCGCCAACCTGCCGCAGCTGCGGGTCGCCCGCGCCTTCGGCTTGCGGCGGGTGCTGCTGGCCAACTCGCTGCTCGACCCGGCCGGCCTGCGCTGGCTGGCGGGCGAACTGGCCGCCGACCCGGACTTCGCCTTCGCCTCCTGGGTGGACTCCGTCGAGAGCGTCCGGCTGATGGACGAGGCGCTGCGCGCGGCCGGCGCCGAGCGCCCGGTCGAGGTGCTGGTCGAACTCGGCGGCCCCGGCGGCCGCACCGGCGCGCGCACCGTCGACGCGGCGGTCGAGATTGCCGACGCCGTCCGCGCCGCGCCGACCCTCCGGCTGGCCGGCACCGGCGGTTACGAGGGCGCGCTGGCGCACGACGCGAGCGAGGCCGGCCTCGCCTCCGTGCGCGGCTACCTGCGGTCGCTGGCCGAGCTGCACGGGCGGCTCGCCGGCCGGTACGCGGACGGGGCCGCGCCGGTGGTCACGGCCGGCGGCAGCGCCCACTTCGACCTGGTGGCCGAGGAGCTGGGCGCCCTGCCGGAGGCCTTCGTGGTGCTGCGCTCGGGCGCCTACCTCGCGCACGACGACGGCTTCTACCGGGGGATCTCGCCGCTCGCCCGCGGGGCCGGGCACGACGGGGGCGCCCTGCGCTCGGCGTTGCACGGCTGGGCCCGGGTGGTGTCCCGGCCGGAGCCGCAACTGGCGCTGCTGGACGCCGGCAAGCGCGACCTGCCGTTCGACGAGGGGCTGCCGGAGCCGCAGTCGGTGCGCGGCGGCGCGGAGCTGACCGGCACGGCGGCGCGGATCACCGCGCTCAACGACCAGCACGCCTTCCTGCGCGACGCGGGCGACCTCGCCCCGGTCGGCGCCGTGCTGCGGCTCGGGATCTCGCACCCGTGCACCGCCTTCGACAAGTGGACGCTGATCCCGGTGCTGGACGACGCCTCGGCGGCCGAGCCGAAGGTCACCGGGCTGGTCAGGACGTTCTTCTGATGAGTGACACGCACGGTGGCGGGGGCCGGGGCTCCGCCGGCCGGGACACGGTGTTCCGGGGCGCCACGGTCGTCGACGGAACGGGCTCCGGGCGGTACCGGGCGGACGTCCGGATCGCCGACGGGCTGATCGTCGAGCTCGGCGATTCGGTCGGCGGGGCGGCCCGGACGGTGGACGCGGACGGGCTGGTGCTCGCCCCCGGGTTCATCGACATGCACGCCCACTCCGACCTCGCCCTGCTGCGCGAACCCGAGCACCCGGCCAAGGTCACCCAGGGCGTGACCTGCGAGGTCCTCGGCCAGGACGGCCTGTCCTACGCGCCGGTCGACGACACCACGCTGCCCGCGCTGCGCCGCCAGATCGCCGGCTGGAACGGCGACCCGGACGGCTTCGCCTGGGACTGGCGGACCGTCGGCGGCTACCTGGACCGGCTCGACCGCACCGGCCCCGCCGTCAACGCCTGCTACCTGGTGCCGCACGGCTCGCTGCGGATGCTCGCCATGGGCTGGGACAACCGGGCCCCGGACGAGGCCGAACTCGACCGGATGCGCGAGCTGTTGGCGCAGGGCCTGGCCGAGGGCGCGGTCGGCATGTCCAGCGGCCTGACGTACACCCCCGGGATGTACGCCGGGACCGAGGAACTGGTCGAGCTCTGCCGGGTCGTCGCCGGGTACGGCGGCTTCCACGCGCCGCACCAGCGTTCCTACGGCGCGGGCGCGTTGGAGGGGTACACGGAGATGGTCGAGATCGCCCGGCGGTCCGGCTGCCCGCTCCACCTCACCCACGCCACCATGAACTTCGGCGTCAACGAGGGCCGGGCCGGCGACCTGCTGGACCTGGTCGACCGGGCGCTCGACGATGGGGTGGACCTCACCCTCGACAGCTACCCCTACCTGCCCGGCTCCACCACGCTGGCGGCACTGCTGCCGAGTTGGGCCACCGAGGGCGGCCCGCAGGCCACCCTGGCCCGGCTCGGCGACCCGGCGGCGCGCGAGCGGATCCGCTACGAGGTGGAGGAGAAGGGCAGCGACGGCTGCCACGGGGTGGTCACCGACTGGGCCACCATCCAGCTCTCCGGCGTCGGTTCCCCCGGACTCGCCGACGCGGTCGGCCGGACCGTCGCCGAACTGGCCGCCGAACAGGGCCGCACCGGCACCGAGGTCTTCCTCGACCTGCTGCTCCGGGACGGCTTGGCCACCACCATCCTCCAGCACGTCGGCCACGAGGAGAACGTCCGGGCGATCATGCGCCACCGCGCGCACACCGTCGGCAGCGACGGACTGCTGGTCGGCGCCCGTCCGCACCCGCGCGCCTGGGGCACCTTCCCGCGCTACCTGGCCCGCTACGTCCGGGAGCTGGGCGTGCTGACGCTGGAGGAGGCGGTCGCCCGGATGACCGG
>NZ_BAAAKJ010000138.1:0-2971 GCF_039527695.1 Kitasatospora putterlickiae | reverse complement strand
GCACCGGCGCGGGCGGATCGCCGCCGGGTACCACGCCGACCTGGTCCTGTTCGACCCCGAACGCGTCCAGGACACCGCCACCTTCGAGCAGCCCCGGCGGCCCGCCGCCGGCGTCGAGCACGTCTACGTGAACGGCACCGCCGTCGTGGAGCAGGGCCGCGCCACGGGCGCGCGCCCCGGTCGGGCGCTGCGCCGGACCGGACGCGGGACCGAGGCCGTGTGAGGTCCGGGCCCGATGACGCCGAGTGCTTCTGCTTCCGTGAATCCCAGCGAATGGATGAAAGCCCCGTGAACGCGAACCCTGTGAACCCGAGCCCCGCGAACCCGAGTCCCGTGAACCGGAAGTCCTCGGCCGAGGCCGTGGTGGCGGCGGCCCGTGGCGCGCTCGCCGCCGAGCCGGTCATCGCGGTCGTCCGCGCCCCGCGGATACCGGACGCCGCCGCGCTCTGCGCCGCACTGGCGGAGGGCGGCATCACCTGGACCGAGTTCACCTTCACCACACCGGATGTGACGACCCATCTGCGCAAGGCGGCGCAGGCCGGCTACCGCGTCGGGGTCGGCACCGTGCTCACCGCCGAGCAGGCCGAGAGCGGGCTCGCCGTCGGCGCGTCCTTCCTGGTCACCCCCGGACTGCGGCCCGAGGTCGCGGACGCCGCGCACGCGGCCCGGGTCCCGGTGGTGCTCGGCGCGCTCACCGCGACCGAGGTGGCCCAGGCGGTGGACCTCGGGGCCGCCGCCGTGAAGATCTTCCCCGCCCGGGCCTTCGGTCCCGGCTACTTCAAGGACCTGCGCGGTCCGTACCCGGACGTCCCGCTGGTCGCCTCCGGCGGCGTCAACGCGGGCAACGCGGCGGAGTTCCTGGCGCAGGGCGCGCTCGCGGTCTGCGCCGGGACGGACGTGGTGGCGCCGGAGGTGGTCGCGGCCGGGGACTGGGCCGAGATCACCCGGCGGGCGCGGGCGTTCACCGAGGCCTGCGCGGCGCGTTAGCGGTCGTCGGGGTACGGCGCGCGGCGCCCGCGTCGGTGCCGTACGCGTACGCCGGCGGCGTACGCGTGGCCGGACGGGTCCCGGATCGCGGTCGGCCGGGGTCGGCCGGGGCCGGTCGGGGTGCGGGCGGTAGGGGGCGTGGGGGAGCGGAAGGGGCTCGGGAGGGCGCGCGGCGCGCCCCCGGGCTGCTTCCGGGAACCGGGCGGAGGTCCAGGAGTGGCCGGGCCGGGCTGTTGGGGCGGCCGGGATTCGACGAGAATCGGTAGCCCCCCGGCACCCGGCAGGAGGATCCCACCCATGACCTCGACCCGCCCCGGCCCCGAGTGGCTGACCGACGCCGTGCTCTACCAGATCTACCCCCAGACCTTCGCCGACTCCGACGGCGACGGCACCGGCGACTTCGCGGGCATCACCGAGCACCTCGACCACCTCGCCTGGCTGGGCGTGGACACGGCCTGGCTGAACCCGTGCTTCGCCTCGCCGTTCCGCGACGCGGGGTACGACGTCACCGACTACTTCACCCCCGCCCCGCGCTACGGCACCGTCGATGACCTCGCCGCCCTCGTCGAGGCGGCGCGCCGCCGGGGCATCCGGATCCTGCTGGACCTGGTCGCCGGCCACACCTCCGACCAGCACCCGTGGTTCCGGGCGTCGGCGCAGGACCCGTCGGACCACCGCTACATCTGGTCCGAACGGCCGGTGGACGGCTTCGTCGCCTCCCCGGGCAGCCGGCCCGGCTGGTACCGGCCGAACTTCTTCGACTGCCAGCCGGCGCTCAACTTCGGCTACGCCCGCGAGAACCCGGAGGAGCCCTGGCGCCAGCCGGTGGACGCCGAGGGCCCGAGCGCCAACCGCGCGGCGCTGCGCTCGATCATGGCCCACTGGCTCGGCCTCGGCGTGTCCGGATTCCGGGTCGACATGGCGTACTCGCTGGTCAAGGACGACCCCGGTGCCGTGGAGACCGGCAAGCTCTGGACCGAACTGCGCGACTGGCTCGACCGCGACCACCCCCAGGCCGCCCTGTTCGCCGAGTGGGGCGACCCGGCCGCCGCCGTCGCCGCCGGCTTCCACGCCGACTTCCTCCTCCAGTTCGGCGGTCCGGACGACGGCCTGCCGCTGCGCTCGCTGTGGAACAACAACGCCGGGACGGTGCAGGAGTCCTGGAAGCAGGGCCCGTGCTACTTCGAGGCCGAGGGGCGCGGCACCCCGCGGCCGTTCCTGGACGCCTGGCGGGCGGCCGCCGAACTCACCGAGGGCACCGGGCACATCGCCTTCCCCACCGCCAACCACGACTTCTCCCGGCTGGCCACCGGTCCGCGCACCGCCGAGCAGCTCGCCCCGGCCTTCGCCCTGCTGCTCACCTGGCCGACCCTGCCGGCGGTCTACTACGGCGACGAGATCGGCATGCGCTACGTGCCGGACCTGCCGGACACCGAGGGCAGTGTGCTCGGCCCGACGTACAACCGGGCGGGCTCGCGCACGCCGATGCAGTGGACGCCCGGCCCGAACGCGGGCTTCTCCACGGCGCCCGCCGACCGGCTCTACCTGCCGGTCGACCCGGACCCGCACCGCCCCGACGTCGCCACCCAGCGGGCCGACCCGACCTCGCTGCTGCACACCGTGCGGCGGCTGATCGCGCTGCGCCGGGCGCACCCGGGCCTGGGCGCCCGGGGTTCGGTGGAGGTGCGGCACGCCGGGTACCCGCTGGTGTACACCCGGTCCGGGCGCTACCTGGTGGTGGTCAACCCCCGACGGGAGCCGGCGGCCGTCCCGGCGGACGTGGCCTTCGGCGGGTCCGGTGGGGCCGGCGGGTCCGGTGGTGCCGGTGCGGGCGGCCGGGCGCGGCCGCTGGACGTCCAGGGCGTGACCGTCGGCGCCGGGGGTGAACTGCGGGCGGACGGGTTCTCGTACGGCGTGTTCGACCTGGGCTAGGGCTTGTCTGACAATTCGCGTCGCATCAGCGCGCGGCGTTGGGCGCCCGGCT
>NZ_BAAAKJ010000137.1:8141-24038 GCF_039527695.1 Kitasatospora putterlickiae | reverse complement strand
ACCCCTGGTCACAGCCACACCATAGAGTCTCCGACCAAGCCGGTGCGGTTCAATGTGTGTCGTGAGAGCACCTGTCGCTGAGCGGTGAGAACACCTCGTGCCACGGAAGAGTGATGTCGCCGAGTTTCGAGAACACCTGAGTGCTTGCTTCGGGACCATGGTTGTGCTCTGCACGACGAGGGGGCCGGGGTGCTGCCGAAGTCCAAGGTCGATCTGTATGCGGCGATCCGCCGTGACTCGCGTACCGGGCTGTCGAACCGCGCCCTCATGCGGAAGTACGGCGTTGGCTTCCTGACGGTGAAGAAGGCGCTGGAGTCGGCGTGGCCCGAGCCGCGCAAGAAGCTGGCGCCCAGGGCTACGAGGCTTGATCCGTTCATGCCCCTGATCGACCAGATGCTGCGGGCGGATCTGGATGCGCCGCGCAAGCAGCGGCACACGGTGAAGCGGATCTTCGACCGGCTGGTGGACGAGCACGGTGCCGACGAGGTCTCCTACCAGATGGTCCGCGGCTACGTAGCCGAGCGTCGCGGAGAGATCCGTCTGCGCTGTTCCAGGTTTTGACCGAGCGGGAGGAAAAGAACAGCGTGGTCATCGCCTCGAACGAGTCGTTCGCCGGTGAAGTAGGCCGCCGGCGAGGTGCCCGAGGATCGGGTCCTTTTCCGACGGCCCCTTCCCGAACGGTACGTGCGACTTTCACCGCATACCGCTCTCCAGTGAAATCATCTCCGGGTAGACACTGTGGCCCGCCCCCCGTGGATATCCCAGTGGCAGCTTTGGCAGACCACGAGGGTCTTACGCCGACGCTGTGCCATAAGTTTTATCCATGCAGAGGGTTCGGGCCGACCAGGTCGCTTGAGGTCGGCCATCTTGCGGATGTGATGAACTTGCAAGCCATCTCGTGACTCGCAGATCTCACACTGCCCCGCCAAGAGACGGTGGATCAGTTCGTTACTGCCGCCATATCTCGTTGATGGTGACTTATCGACCAGGTCAGCGAACCGCTGCCTTTTGAGTGGAATCCCGCCGAAGCGGGCGACCAGCGGCTTCCTCCCGTCACTGCGATTGACTATGACCTGAATGCATTTCCGGGGTCCGTCGGGCGTTTCGATGGTCGCCCTATGTCGACGGGCCATCTTCGTGACGGTGGATTGATGCTTCCTGGCCAGCGTCTTGAGCATGGAGGTTTCCATTACCCAATGCAGGCGACCCAGACGTGAGACATCTTGGGCCAGGAGGTAGTACTGGACGAGTCCCCGATATTCCGCCTGATACTTCGCCAAGATCGAATAGTCCTGATCGTGTAGCAGTGCTCCGCGGTACTTCGGTTTCCCTCTACTCATATACAACGCGCATCGCTGCTGGATCACTTGCCGTGGAACGAACAGGCCAATATGCCCGTTCACCGCTCGACGCCCACGAGTGATCTTCGTGTCAGCAATCTGGGCTTTCAGCTCGTAGCCGAGAAACCGCGCTGCCTGGCTGACAGCGTGCGTGATCAAGGTTTTCGGTTCGGAGAGTTCCAGCTTGAGTTCATCGCGCAGGAACTCTCTCATCTTGTCCTTGATCTCAATGGCTTCGCGCTTCGGTCCAGCGAACCCGAGCAGCCAGTCATCGGCGTATCTGACGTATCGCAACCGTCGGTAGTCCGGATCGTTCGGGTCGGCGCTCGGGAGGCTCCGCTGCTGCTGCCGAAGCGAGCGCACCGCCGCCTGATCCCCGCGTCGACCTGCCCGTTTGATCCGTGCCCCAATACGGCCGTACTCCAGGTTCCGCTGACGCAGCCTGCCCCGGTTGTAGTCCGGCAGCAACTGCTGTTCAACGAACTGATCAAGCCGGTCCAGGTAGATGTTGGAAAGGATCGGCGAAGCTACCCCGCCCTGCGGCGCACCGCTCAGCGTGGCGTTCCACCGCCAGTCCTCTAAGTACCCGGCTTTGAGCATCCGGTGTATCAGTTGCAGGAACCGGCCATCGTGGATCTTTTCCCTCAGGGCCCCGAGCATTACCTCGTGGTCCAGACTGCCAAAGCAGTCAGAGATGTCTCCTTCGATGAACCAATGTGTTCCCTTCCAGGTCTCCACCACCTCGTTCAACGCTGTGTGGCAACCTCGGCCAGGCCGGAATCCATGGGAGCGATCGGAGAACTGGACGTCGTAGTACGCCTCCAGTAGCAGGCGGACCACCTCGGCAACCAGTTTGTCCGACCATGTCGGCAAGCCAAGCGGGCGCTTCTTCCCATTCTTCTTAGGGATATATGTCCGCCTGGCGGGAGTCCATCGATACGATTCGGCACGCAACTCACCGATAATCACATCGATCTTTTCCAGAGACATGCCGTCCACGGTTTCCCCGGTGACTCCGGGCGTCATCGAGCCCTTGTTGGAGTAGATGCGCCCGTAAGCCATCAGGAACAACTGCGGGTTGAACAGATCCCTGTACAGCCTCTCTAGCGGCAAACCCTTTCTGCCGCGTTCCCGAATGACGTCCAACACCGTTGTGGCACTTTGCATTACGCATACCTCCCATCGCTGGACGTCTCATTCACCTGTGCCCCTTTGCCCTGTGACCGGCTTTCCCGGCCTCCTCGGCAGGTCGTGACTCCTGCGACTACTACGGGCACTCCGTCGCCGTAGGGCTCGCGCCCCGTAGGCGATCCCGTGGTACGTCTTCGTTGTACGTATCGAGCGCGACTTAGGCTGCCCACTCATCCCCTTGGCCACCCTCGTTAGGCGGCGCTCACACCATGGAGGTTGCCTCCGCCTCCAACCGCGACCGAGGCATGATGTGACATCGAACTTAGGCGTTGTTTCGATGGGTGTCTTTGGCACCACTGGGAATTAGACTTCAAGCAATCAAGCCTTAGCCATATCGCGCGGGTCTTGCGGCACGCCATTCTGAACGCCTCCGAATGGACACCGCTTTCCGAGCATGCTGCTGTCCCCTCACGCTTTCACGCTCAGGTGAGCTCGGCGACCCAAGAACCCCCCTCCAAGTTCATCCCGACTGCGTCGGGGATACAACGAAGCGCCACACGGCGCACGCTGGACCAAGACCTTCACCGACCCCCGCCTCTGCGCGGCCATCGTCGACCGCCTCACCTTCAACGGCACCATCATCGAGTCCGGCACCGACTCCTACCGGCTCGCCAGCACCCGCGCCCGCGCCGAACAGCAGCAGGCCGTCAGCTGACGGCTCTCAGGCCTTCCCCTGCTGGTCAGGCCATACGGCGGCCGTCACCAGAGCAGCAGGGAAGGTCCTTGCATCAAACTCTGCAACAGGACTCGCTCAGATGGCTGTCGATCCCGGCCAGCAGGTTCTGAGCCGCTGCCCTCACGACAGGGTCACTGTCGTGGGTGAGCTGGTCCGCTGTCGCCCGGCGGCTCAGCACGGCCTGGTGAGCTTCCAGTTGCACCTTCGGCTGCGGCGGGTTGCCGTGTTCGAGGATCGTCTGCAGCAACCCGATGACTCCGGCCCGGGAGTTCACGGTCTCGGTGACCGCGAGGTCCCACAGAAAGGGAACAGCGGCGACGGTCGCGTCGAAGACTGCCAGCTCACCGATCCACAGCGCGAGATCGCTCAGGGCTGCCTCACTCGCGCCAGCGTCGCCCCATGCGATCCGCGACAGCACGCCGGGAACATCGGCCGCAGATCCATAGGCATGCTTCAACTCGTGCCAGCGCACGCGGCTTACGCCCTTGAGAACCGTCCCCACCGATGCACTCCAGTCCGATCGTCAGACCCGCGGCCCGATCGGACTCATTCCACCTCACTGACCGCCGTGACCGCGAGTCTCGGCCGACACGCCGCTTAGGTGCTCTCGGATCCCAGCGACATTTCGACGGCAGCAGATCGACCTCTGCTGCCCAAACTCATCGACAACCGCTCTCCGTTGTCACCTACGGAGCCACAGCCACGGCCTCCCGCCCTCGAGCCTGGTGCTCGGTCACATGGCGTAGCTGGGCGGTGATGGTGTCGGCGAGTGCGGTGTCGTCGTCGGCGGTGAGGCGGGCGTAGACGGTGAATCCGGGAGACGGCTCCAGGAGGAGGATGTCGCCTGCCTCGGAGAAGACTGGAGCGTTGCACTCGCCACCGTGCCACGGGCAGGGGTGGTCGAAGGCGTAGGAGCACCAGTCGATGAAGACGGGAGGCGACTGCGACGCCTTGTTCCATCCCCAGTCGACCGCGCACCCGCACGGGTGGCGCAATGGGGTCCACTGCGTGTCACTGGGCACGGGCCTGGTCATCCCGCACCGCCGGCCACGCGGCGGTGAGCTCACCGAGTGGCAGGCCGAGCACAACCGCGAACACAAGCAGGTCCGCGCCCGCGTCGAGCACGTCTTCGCCCGGATGAAGACCTGGAAGATCCTCCGCGACTGCCGTCTCAAGGGCGACGGCGTCCACCACGCCATGCTCGGCATCGCCCGCCTGCACAACCTCCAGGCCGCGTGAGGAGGGCGACCGCCGAGTATCGACTTGCGCCCGAGACGCCCGAAGATCAATTACGGGACAGCCCTTAGACTCGATAGTTGGCCAAACAGGACAGGATAGTTGGCCAGACCGCGATCATGGTCGAGATGGTTATTAGCTGTGGTTGGGGGAGAGGGTGGACAGTCGTGTTCTGGCGGCAGCCCGTACCTCCGGTTCCTCGATGGGGTCGTCGCGCAGCGCCGCGATCCGCGTCAGGGTTTCAGGACAGTTGGGTGCGTGGGTGATGCCGAGCAGCCTGGCCTGGTCCTCGCAGTCCCAGAGGGATTCGGTGTAGGCATGTTGGAGGCCGTCGGTGTCGATGGCGGCCAGCGCCTCCAGGTAGGCGGCCCGTTCGTACGAGTGCGGAGTGTGCAGCCAGAGCCGGCGCAGGTAGGGCACCGCGTCGGCGGCGTCCGGGCCGAAGCGGGCCAGCCGCCGCGCTGTGGTCTTGGGGCCGCACCAGGTGCGGGTTCGCCACTGGTCGGCGAGTTGGGCGATGAGTACCGGTATCACCTCGGGGCCGAGGTGGTCGGAGAGGACGTCTGCGCCGAGCCGGGCCAGCCACGGCCGTTCGTCGCAGATCCAGCGCCGCGCAGCCGGTACGGCCAGGGCGCCCAGGCGGTCGACGGCCCGCGTGAGTCGTGGAAGGGGGCGTCGGCCGTCCGGGGTGCCGAGCGAGGGCACGAGCGGGATCAGTTGCTCCACCGGGTCCCTGCGGGACAGCTCCCGCAGGGCATCGTCCTTCGCTGCGGCTCCGGGTTGGGAGCGGGCCAGCAGGTCGAGCAGTTCGCCGTCCGTCAGGTTGGTCAGGTCGGGAGGGGGTGGGGCGGGTTCGGGTCGTTGGACCTGGATGCCGAACCGGATCCACGGCTCGATGAACCACGGCGGCTCCGGCTCCCCGCGGATTCGGGCCCGTGCGACCTCCCCCAGATCCTCCCACCACTCCAGCGGCCACCGGTCGGCGACCGCCTCCAGTACGGAGACCCAGTGCGGGCCCTTGCGGATGTGGGAGCGGATGGCTTCCCGGGCCTCGTCGCATCCTTCGAGAGCGAGCAGCTCCAGCACATCGGCGGCCCGCTCGCACTGTTCCTCGTCCCCGGCCAACAGCTCCACCACAGGCGTCGGTGACAGCTCCAGGTCCCGGACCAGCCGGGCGAGGTAGAGGGAGCGGTCGTCGATGCCGTCCCACCGCCAGTCCCGTCGGATCCCGTCGTAGACAAAAGGCGCAGCCGCTTGCCGAGCCTTCAGCGCCTGTACGGCGCCCAGGCCGCGGCCGCGTTGCAGCAGACCATCGAGCGAATTGAAACGGGCATAGGTCAAGACGTCTTCGTCACTCATGATCCGGCACGATGCCCGACAGGGGGCTTCACCGCCACGCGTTATCGGGCTGTCCGTCGGGAGCGCGCTGCTGCTCCTGATCGGCCGGGCCCGCGTTCGTACCCACCCGGCGCGGCCACCATCCAGATCCTCGAAGCGACCTCCTGTGACTCAGCACGCTACTTGTCGCTAACTGCACTACTCGACGTGTGGTTCTTCAGGCGGGTCAGCACGACAACTGTCGCCGATTCAGCAAGGTATCTGTCGGTAGCTGATCGTTCGGCAAGCAAGTTGTCGCCAACTCCGAAGAAGCCGCCCCGCCGACGCGAGCTGGCCACTTCGATTGTGGGGTGGACAGATCACGCAGGGCTCTGCCAACACCGCCGACGACTCGCGGCTCCACCTACACGGGGCCGCTGTGGTCCCATCTGTGCAGGTGGGAAGACCTGCTGGTTCCTGTCAGTAGGACGGCAGGTCGCCAGGGTCTGGCCCTCGGCGAGGGGTGGACGCGTCGATGGACGGTGACGTGGCGTCACCGAAGTGGCGAGGTTACCGGCGCGGTGGCCTCATTGGGGCAGGCGCCCTGGGCGGGCAGTGTTCCGATGCGCGGCTTCGCCTGGCGGCGTGATCAGCGGCATCGGCCGGGGCTGGAGTACATGGTCAGCACGGGGCGGCTGCACGGCTTCGAGAGTCTGGAGGAGGACTGGCTGCTGCGAGCGCTCGACTTCTGCGGTCGCGTGCAGACCCTGCTCTCGCAGCCGTTCCGGATGCGCTTCGAGGCAAACGGACGGTGGCGGCGGCACACCCCGGATTACCTCGTGGTTTCCGACAACGGGGTCTTCGTCGTCGACGTACGTCCGGCAGGGCTGATCAAGTCCGAGGACGAGGAGTCCTTTGCCGCCGCTCACGAGCTCTCGCTGGTCTGCGGCTGGCGCTACGTGGTCGTGGCCAGCTGGTCGCCGCACGTCCAGGCATCCCTGGACGCGATGTACGCGCGGCGGCGCCCGATGAGCGACCCCTTGAATCTGCGCCCGGGGCTACTCGCGGCGGCTGAGCAGGGTGTGACCTTCCGCGAGGCCGCGATGGCCTGCCAGTTCTGGCCAGTCGCGCGGGCCCAGCTGCTGAACCTGTTGTGGCAACGGCGACTTGGCGTGGATCTGTCCGAGCCCTTGACCGATGCGTCGAGGCTGATGTCGGCGGAGCTGTCATGAGCGCGGGCGCCTTGGATCTGGCTCCGGGGGCGGCACTGGTCCTCGATGCGAGCGAGTGGCTGGTCGAGCGGCAGGAACCCCATCTCGGCCGAGTGCACCTGATGAACCGAGCCGGTGTCCGGCAGTGCGTCAGCTTCAGGTTCCTGCTGAACCATCCGCAGTGCCGCAGCTCGTCGCTCACCTCCTCGTCCGGCGCGAACCGGGGACGGCAGGAGATGACGTTGAAGGACCTGAAGCCGGAGAAGGTCCCGCTGGTGGAGTTGCGGTTCGAGCACCTGATGGAGGTCTTCTGCGGCTTCCGCAGCGGCGACCCGTTGCACCCGCGGCCAGGGGAGCCTCGCCCGGAGTACCACCCCGACCGCACGACCGTGTCCGAGCGGCGCCAGGCCAAAGTGGCCGAGCTGGAGGCCATGGACCAGGCCGCCGCGAAGCTGCTGGCACTGGACCGGGTCGGCGTCAGGACACTGGAGCGCTGGGAGCGCAAACGGCGCCGCTTCGGGGTGATCGGCTGCGCGGACGACCGATGGCTGCGCGAGAGCGGCGGGCACCCCAGCATCTCGGAGGAGGTCCGGGAAGCGATCCTGGCGGTTCGGGAGGAGACCCGGCTTCACCGTTCCAAGGTGGATGCCCGCACCCGGGAGACGATGATCCACCGCTACGTCCGGGAGACGTTTCCCAGCCAGGAGATCAAGGTCCCCAGCTACGACACGCTCAGGCGGGTCTGGCACGAGTGGTTCGGTCCCGGCCGTGGTCGGCAGCGCTATGAACGCTCCGCGTCGTTGCCCGAGAAGGACGGGCATGTGCTGGTCACCAGGCCGGGCCAGGTGGTCGCGCTGGACACGACGATCTTGCCGGTGATGGTCCGTGAGGGGGTCTTCGGTGACCCGGTCCGCGTCCACCTGACGCTGGCGCTGGACGTCTACACCCACTCCATCTGCGCTTTCCGGCTCACGCTGGTGTCGGACACGTCGGTCGACGTCGCGATGGTGCTGCGGGATGTGATGCTCCCGCTGCCCATGCGGGCCGACTGGGACGGCGAGATGGAGTGGCCCTACCCGGGACTGCCGGCTGCGGTGGTGGCGGAGTTTGTCGGCCACCGGGTTGCGGCTCTGCCGTTCTTCGCGCCGGAGACGGTGACCACCGACCATGGCAGCGTCTACCGCAACCACCACCTGGTCGAGGTCCAGGAGGTGATCGGCTGCCGGGTGCTTCCGGCACGGGTGCTGCGGCCCCAGGACAAGCAGGCGGTCGAACGGGTCTTCGGCAGCATCCGGTCGTTGCTGTTCGAGCACCTGCCCGGCTACACCGGCATCGACACCGCCGACCGCGGTGCGGAACCGGAGCGGGACGGCACCTTGACCATCGACGCGATGGAACACGTGATCGCGACCTGGGTCGTCAAGGTCTGGCAGAACCGCCGGCTGGGCGACTACGCGCCGGCATGGGATCCCGGCGGGGACCACAGCCCCAACTCGCTGTTCGCTGCGTCGTTCGCGCAGACCGGCTTCGCGATGGAGATCCCCCAACCCGAGCTCTACTACCGGTTCCTGCCGGAGCACCAGGTCAAGCGCATCCACGGTCGCCGGGGCGTGAAGATCAAGGGCCTCTACTACTACGGCGACGCGCTGGAGCCCTACCTGCACGAGGCGTCCTCACGTGGTGGGCGGCGCAAGCAGATGTGGATCATCCGCCGAGAGCCCCGAGACCGGCGCGTCGTCTTCTTCCAGGATCCCCTCACCCACGAGTGGCACCCTCTGCGCTGGACCGGGCTGCCGCCGGAATCGCAGGTCCCCGCCTTCGGTGACCTGCGCGCCGAGGAACTCCTGACCCGAGTCCGCGAGGCCGGCCTGCGACCGCGGACCGATGCCGAACTCCTGCCGATCCTCCTGGAACTGCTCGGCGCCCGTGATCCGGTCAGCAACTGGCCCAGCCAGATGACCAAGTCCCAGCGCGTCGAACACGCCCGCGAGGCCACGCAGGCCCAGGCGGCCTCGACCGACCGGCCACCGGCCTCCGCCGAGCCTGCCCACCCATCCCGCCAGCCCCAGCAGACCGCGGGGAATGTGCTGCAGTGGCCGCAGCGGGCCGGGCAGACCCGAAGCAGTCTCGACGCCGAGCGGCGCCGCCGGAGAGAAGCCGCCGTCCCGGTCACCCCGAAGCCGCCGCCCCGGCTGGGGTCGAGCTTCCGCGAACGCAACGTGTTCCTCCTGCCCGAGGACGACGAAGAGGAGCACGGTGGTCAACCGGCCAGCTGAGAGCGACAGCCCGATCGTCCCGTTCCTGCGCGTCGGACCGCCGCCCGACCGCACCAGGTGGGAGGGCTGGCAGCAGTGGCGCGAGATCCGTGACACGTTCGTCCCGGCACCGCGGCTGTCGTTGAAGCAGTACAGCGACATGAGCCCGCGCCGACGGGCCCTGCACGACCTACACCGGACCGCGACGCACGTGAACATGCGGCTCCAGGAGACGCCGATGAGCCGCAGGGTCTCCGACCTGATGCGCGGGCGTCTGCAGAACAACGCCGTGCAGTTCATGCCCGGCACCCGAGACGGCCTGATGATCAACGGCGGCGGGTTCCAGGGCAAGACCGAGACAGCGTGCTCCGCGGCCGCCACTTTCGAAGACCTGTGGCGGGACGTCCACCACCAACTCCTGCCCGACCAGGCGCCGCTGGCCGGCACCCGCGATGTTTTCGTCCCGGTCGCCTACTGCCGGCTGCCGGTGAAGGCGACACCGAAGGCGTTGTGCAAGACCATTCTGGACGTCTACGGCGACCCGCACCCGAACACCCTGGACGGCCTGATCCGCTCCGTCCGCGACGCGGTTCGGGACCACAACACCACGGCGTTGCTGATCGATGATGTGACACGTCTTCGGCTCCACCGCGGCGACGACCAGGACACCCTGGACCTGATCCGCGAGCTGATGGACCTGAACGTCACGCTCGTGCTGATCGGTGTCGACATCCCCCACTCCGGACTGCTGCGGGGCGCCTACATCGACCCGCACACCAAGCAGTGGGTCTTCCCGGACGTCAAGCGAGGCAAAAGCCACAACGCCGGGGCCTCGACACAGACCGAGCGGCGCTTCGACATGGTCGACCTTGACCCGTTCGACTACTCCACCCCCGTCGGGATCACCGCCTTCCTCGAACACCTTGCGGGGATCGAGGAACAGCTGCGGCTGTTCCACTCCTTCGAGGGCATGCTGGCCACGGGCGGCATGCCCGAGTACCTGTTCCGCCGCACTCACGGCATCGTCGGTCTGCTTCGACGGCTGATCGAGGACGGCTGCACGGAAGCGATC
This sequence comes from Kitasatospora putterlickiae, assembly GCF_039527695.1. Taxonomy (NCBI): domain Bacteria; kingdom Bacillati; phylum Actinomycetota; class Actinomycetes; order Kitasatosporales; family Streptomycetaceae; genus Kitasatospora; species Kitasatospora putterlickiae. The sequence goes on along the minus strand of NZ_BAAAKJ010000137.1, from coordinate 13,740 downwards.
ACCAGTGGCGAGGAGCGGCTGACACCCGAGCTTCTGGCTCGCACCTCGATCCGCCTGGGTAATCTCGCCGATCTCGACCCCGAGGCGGGCGAGGTCCCCGAGATCCCGCTGAACGTCAAACCTCCACAGCAGTCGCGGAAGAAGCCGGGAAGGAGGCCGCGCAACACGGTCTTCGACGACCAGGGCGACAGGCCGGCCGCCGATGGCTGAACTCCACAGCCACGACCGACCGCTGGCCCGGAGCCTTGATCCTCTGCCCGGCGAGTCCCTCGGCGGCTACCTGCTGCGACTCGCTCACCGTCTCCGGCTTTCACCGATCCGCCTGGCCCGGCTGACCGGCTGCATCAGGCCCTCGACAACCCAACTTGGCCGCAGGCTCCTGCTGGACCTCGACACCCGCACCTTCGCGCGCACCGCCCGGCTGAGCGAGGAGGAAGCAACTGCTCTGACGCTTGTTCCCTGGTCAGACCGCTACCCGCCGATTGCGCGCCTGCGACCCGGTTCCGGACCGCAGGTGTCGCGCGACGACTGGTTGTTCAACGACGCTCCTCGCTACTGCCCGAGATGCCTGGAAGGCGACGGCACCGCCATCCAGCAGCAGCACGGAGGCCCGTGGAAGAAGGCGTGGCATCTGCCCGTCGCCTTCGCATGCCCGGTCCACCAGGTATTTCTGCAGGACGACTGCCCTCAAAGCCACTGGATCAATCGAGCGGTCACCCTCCTCGTCGGCCAGCCCGCGGACGCCACCCTGCACCCGGCGCAGTGCCGACATCCAGTCCAACGCGCCGGTCCGGGCCGGAAAGGACCCTCCTGTGGGACCCGACTGGACCAGCTCAGGAACACCAGTTCTGCCCGCCCGAGCATGAACATGCTCAGGACGCAGCAGCGACTCCTCGACTTCCTCGAACCCCACCAGGCCGCAGCAGACGCCGCGTCAGGTTTCACCGATCTTCGGGTGGTCACCGCCGTTCTCTGCGCGTCCTGGCCTCTCGGTCGGGACCACATCGAGCCTGATTCCCAGGATTTGGTGGGCAAGCACATCAAGGCCCTTGGCGGAGGCACCCGCCCGGTTCGCGACAGACCCCCCAACGACCCCGTTGCGGCGGCCGGGTTGCTGACGGCGGCCGTCCGCTTGCTCGATGAGCCTGATCTCCACGAACTCGTCGATCACGCCCGAGCCGCCCGCCCAGGCAGCGCGAGCAGAGCCCCATGGGTCCACGTCTTCGAACGGCATCAGTCCTCGTGCTCGGACAGGTTGCGACAAGCGATGGCACCCCTGACCCGCACATACCGGCGCACCGGCCCGCGCGGAGCCAGAATCCCAGAACGACAGGGCGGCTACCGCCCTGAACACATTCCCGCGTTCTTGGAGGAACACTGGTATCAGGAGCATCTTGCACCGCTCCAGATCGAGGCGGAAATGAAGTCCGTACGCCGTCTCGCAGCCGTCCTCCTTGTCCAACAGGCATCTGGCAGGGCGCAGGGTGACGCCGCAGACTTCCTCGGCATCAACCCTTCCGGAGGCCAGTTCGCGGCCACGGGCACGCTCCTGCGGTGGCTCAGAGGTGGGCAGGATGCCTTCAATGCCGCTCTGCGCGACCTGGCCGAGGAACTCGACCGCGCGACAGACCCCACCAACTACCAGCGCCGGCGCGAGGTGTTGCGAAGCTGGTCCCTGTCGTCCGAGATCTGGAACGAGATCATCACCAGGCTTCCGCCCGTCCCAGGGCCCGTTCGCCCCAACCTGGACGACCGAGTACGCCAGGAAGCGGCCGCGTTCGTCTGGGCCTATGTCACCTGCGGCGAGCCGCTCTTCGCGCCACGGCACGTCGAAGCCGAACAGCCCCCGGACGTTCGCCAAGTCTGGCAGCAGCGTCGGGCGAACACCTGGTTCCAGCTCTCCCGTCCCGACGCTCTGAACCACTACACGGCCCTACGCGGACTCCTCTGTCAGCATGGCGATGCCCTCATCGGGAAGATCGAATCGGGCACCAGTACGCCCATCCGCTAGCTTCTGTCCGCTCCGCCAGCGGCGCCCAGCCGCACCCGGTGACGCTGGAGATCGACCTCGGCGACCTTCACCGTGATCAGCTGGCCCTCATCGACAAGCTGATCCGGAGTCTCGGTCGGCTCGTCAGTCAGCTCAGAGAGATGCAGGAACCCGACAACGTCGGGAGCAAGCTGCACGAACACGCCAAAGGGAACGATCTTAGTGATCGGCCCGGTGAGGATTCGGCCGGCCTGATCCGCGAACCGGATGAGTGGATCTTCCTGCAGAGCCTTCAACGAGAGGGTGACCTGACCGGAGCGCGTCTCGGCGATGATCACCTCAGCGGTGATCCGCTGGCCGGCTTCGACTGCCTCGGAGGGGTGGTTGATCCAGCCCCACGTCAGGTCCGGCACCCGGATGAAGCCGGTGCACAGGCCCTCGGGTTCGCCATCGACGTGAACGAAAACCCCGAAGTTGTGAACCTCGGAGACTGTCCCAGTGACTACCTGCCCTCGTTCGAATGCGAGGAGGAAGGAGCGCAGGGCCGGGATCTCGCACGCCCTGGCGGAGAGGTGAAGCTGACCTTCGCGCCAACGCCCGACCTCTTCGGCATCGATCTCCTGGCCGACCTCAAACAGCTCGGATGGATGCTCGATCCGACGCATCGACGCTTCGTGCAGAGGAATCCGACCGATCTCGGTCGCCCCTCCTTCGGCATCTACGAGCCGCACCAGGACGTCCGCTCCGTCGAACCCGGTGACCTTCACCGTTCTCACAACCCCCGGCCGGAGCTGGTTGATCAAGGACTGCATGCGAGGGTCAGGGGCTGGCTCGGACATGGAGGTGAGCCTAGTCGGCGCCGGCCGTACTGGTTCCAACCAGCGTGCCACGGTCACAGACGACAGATTCCGTGCTGACACGACAGTTAGCCTGCTGAGTCACACCTCCGGCTTGACTCGGTCCTGAGTATCTGGCCAACAAGCCTGTCCCGTTGGCCAACTAGCGAGTCGCGGCACACCGGGGGTGCGAGCCGGTGGTCGTCCGGTTCTCCGAATTTCTCCGGTGAATTCATGCGATGGGTTGCAGAAATAGAAAAGTCCCGGCCGCCGGAAGGCGGTCGGGACTTTTCTTTCGGCGACACGAGGGGTGCCGGGGCCGGTCTACAGTTCCAGGTCCATCCACGCGATGTCGTTCAGTTCGACATCCAGGCGCCGGGCGCGGCCGCCCTGGCGGAAGTAGTGCTCGCCGAGGGCGTCGGCCAGGATCTGCTCCTGCTCGGCCTGGTCGGCTCCGGCGTCCCGGGCGGCGTAGAGGGCCTGGGCGACCTCGCCGGGCATCTTCTGCGTGATCGGGCGCTGGCGGGGGTCGTCGGTGGAGCCGGCCGCCGCGCTGAAGCCGAACGCGGCCTGCAGGTGCAGGGTGAAGCCGTTCTTCTCCGCGTCGCGGCGCACCCGCTGCTTCACCCGCGGCTGCCAGGCGGCGCGCACCGCGCGCTCGACCTTGGCCGCGTTGGCCTTGGCCATCGGGATGTCGCCCTTCAGCTCGCCCTCGGCAACCGCTTTGAGGGCGTGCACCCAGCGCTGCGCGGTGCGCACCGAGACGCCGGCGGCCTGGGCGAGCTGAGCGGTGTCCTCCTTGGCGACCTTCTCCCACAGGAAGCGCACGCGGGTGTTGAGGTGCACCGGGATGGGGCGGGTGCGCTCGGCGCGCTCCAGGCCCTCGTCGATCTCCCCCACGGGGCATCAGGTCCTTCCCCGCCCCGGCCGGGGCGGCTCGTGTTCATGTGGTGGTGGAGCGGGCGGCCCGCCGCTCAGGTGCCGGCGGGCCGCAGGGGGACTACTCGTCGGCGGAGACGACGCCGCCGGTCTTGATGTGCCGGGCCGGGTTCGTGTCGTCGGCGAGCATCTCGGCGATCTCCGGCATCGGCCTCGAGCCCTCGAACTTCACCAGGCCCGGCGAGACCCCGAGGCGCAGCGAGGTGGTGAGGGTGCCGTCCGGCTTGGTGAGGATGTCCAGGGCACCCGGCCCTGGGGCGGCGAAGACCGCGCAGTCGGACAGGACGGCGAAGGCGTGCAGGCCGGTGTCGGCGTACATGCGGCGCAGTTTGCGGTGGAGGTTGACGGTGGCGGTGTCGATGACCAGGGCGCGCATCAGCGGGTCCCAGGTCGGCCTGTCGAGTGCGGCCCAGCGCTCGCCGGGTTTGTAGCCGTGCCCGCGCGGGCGCTCGCGCATCTTGCCGATGGTGCCCTTGGCGGTCTGCTTGATCGCGGTGAGGACCGCCAGCTCCGCCGGGGCGCCGGTCGCCTTCAGGTTCGCCATGGCGTCAAGGAACGCGAGCGGGTCGGTGTCGGCGAGGTCGCCCGGGACGCCGAGGGCGGCCATGGTGTCCAGGTACGCGGCGCGCAGGTGCTTGTGCCACGGGTCCAAGTAGGGGCCGTGCTCGTGCCGCAGCCAGCCCTCCAGCGGCTGCACGGTCGCGCCGAGCTCGACGGCGTAGGCGACCTTCACCGTGCTGTACCAGGCCGGCCCGGTCGGCCGGGAGCCGTCCGCGGTGAACGGGCTGGGGAGCAGCGGGTCGGTGTCGACGTGGGAGAGGTCGACCAGCCAGGAGCCCGGGATGGTCTTGTCGAAGGCGGGGTTCAGCTCGTGGACCGGGCCGGACAGCGGCAGCGACAGGCGGCCGGCGGCGGCGAGGAACGCCATGTTGACGTCCAGGCCGACCGCGTACAGGGCCGTCTTCTTCTCGTCGTCGGTGAGCTCGCGGAACCAGTCCCAGGCCTCGGTCACGAGCTCGGCGCCCGGCTCGCGGTCCTGGGCGAGCGGGTGGACGTCCGGGACCTCCGGCGGCGCCGGTTCGAAGGCGTCCTTCGGGCGGGAGCCCTCCACCCGTCCGGACGTCCAGCCCGTGTCGGTGCGCACCGCGCGGGTGGGCGGGCGCAGCGCGGTGACCAGTTCCAGGCCGGAGACGGCGGTGGAGCCGCGCGGGGTGAGGACCCGGGTGGCGTAGGTGCCGAGCAGGCGGGCCAGGCCGTGCGCGGTGAGGCCGTCGGGGATGGACCAGCCGCCGGTCGCGAGGGCTCCCCAGGCGGGGACGCACAGCTGCACACACTGGCGCTTGCCGTCCTCGGGAGTGCGGTAGACCCGCGCCCACGGGCCAAGTCCCCGCTGGGTCAGCAGCCAGCCCGCCTTCTCCAGCGCCTTCACCGTCTTGTGGGTCTTCGGCAGCGCGCCCAGGCGCTGGACGAACTCCTTCTTCTCGTCCCGGCCCATCGGCGGCAGACCGAGCTCCGCGAGCGCGGCGTCGGTCAGGACGACCAGGGCGTCGCCGTCCTTCCCGTGCCGGTGCAGACGCGGCGAACCCAGCCGACTCTCCAGCGCCCACTCCACGACGTCGGAGAGCGTGCGGCCCGCCGGCGCGGTCGGCGCCTGGGTACCGTCGGCGAAGTAGGCCACCAGGCCCTTGCCGTCCGGGGCGACGTCAAGCACCGCGAGGGGACCGGACGGGAACCGCGCGGCAGCGGCGGCCTCCCAGTCCGACGGACCCTCAGCCGCCGCGGGCGTCTTCGCCGGCGACTTCACGCTCATCAGCCTGACCGCGCTCGGCGCCGC
>NZ_BAAAKJ010000137.1:0-8060 GCF_039527695.1 Kitasatospora putterlickiae | reverse complement strand
CGCCGCGGGCGTCTTCGCCGGAGCCTTCCGTGCCCGCGACGACGAGCCGGCCGCCGGACGAGAGGCCCCGGTACGGCGCGGCGCGGCTGCCCGGCCGGGCGCAGCGGTTGCCGAAGCGGCGGGCGCGGTCATGGTGGCCGGGGAGGCCGCGGGCTGTGCCGGCGCAGAGACGGACGGGACAGGCCGCGCAGCGGCCGGGGCCGGGGCCGGCGGCGCGGCAGGGACAACGCTGGGACGACAGAACCCGCCCAGGTGCATGGGCATCCCCTGGGCCCGGTAGACCGAGGGCTGTGCGCACTGCACGCATGGCGCCGCGGCGGCCATCACCAGGGAGCCGTCCGGGTTCTGGTCCAGCATCGCCGGCGCAGGCACCGCGGCGGCGGTGGCAGTGGCAGTGGTCTGCTGTCCGGACATCGGGACAACGAGGGCGGGGACGGGCTCGGGCGCGGGTGGCGCGGGGGCGAGTTGGGCGGCGATGCCCTCCAGCAGCTTCGCGTAGGCGGCGCGGCCCTCGCCCTGGGGGTCACGTTGTCCGCTCTCCCAGGCGGTGAACGTGCTCGCGCTCACCTTGAGGGCCTTGGCGGTCTCGGCCTTGCTCAGCCCGTACTCGGTGCGCAGGCGTGCACGCTCGGCCGGCTCGGGCAGCGGCATCGGGCGGCGCGGGCCCGCCCCGAGCAGGGCATCGATCGCTTCGTGGGCGTGCGTCGGGGTTCCGGTCATCTCCGCTCTCCCTCTCCTGTCCCTGTGCGCGGTGTCAGGCCGCGCGGTACTGGCCGCGCTGGACCCGAACCACGCGCCCGCCCTTCAGCAGGGCGTCGATGTACACGGAGGCGCCGTTGCTGGTGGTCTTCTTTCCCGCGTCCGTCATCGCCCGGGCGATCTCTCCCAGGGTCATCGGCTTGTGCGATACCTGAAGGATCTTGACGATGGCGTCCCCCTTCGTCAGCTCCTGGATCTCTTCTCCCTGGACGAGAGGAGTCTGGGCGAGCTTGCGGAGGGCCTCGAGCTGTGCCTTCAGGCCCTCGATCCGCGCTCCGAGCAGATCCCGTTCCCGCTGTGCCTCTTGGAGTTCCTTCTCGACCTGCTGCAGGTCTCTGCCGTAGGGAGTCATGAGAGAACTCTAGCAACAGTAAGCTTCAAATTTAGAACAGCATTAGGCAGTTGACTCTAATGGAGTCTATGGACTGCCGGTCCCGGTGCCGCGCCGGTCCTCGTGGACGCCTGCGGGCCTCGGGGCGGCGCCCTCTGGGATGCGCAAGGCGCAACGGCGCGCCAGGGCGCTCAGAGCGTCCGTGCGCAGGGCCCCGAACAGGCGCGACTGCGGCCCGGGGCCCTCCAGGCGCCGGTGATGCCCGGCGGCGAGCAGCGGCGCTCTCAGGCATTCGGGAACAGTGAAGGTTTCGTACGCGCCGCCGGACCGGATACCGCCCGGGACGTCGCAGAGCGCCGGCGGAAGGGACAGGGCGGCGGCATCGTGCGCGAGGTCCTGCAGACGTACGCCGCGCAGGCGGGACACCTCGGCCCCGGTGACCCACTGCGCGGCCAACGCACCGGCGTAGACGGGGTGGACGCCATGGCGGCGGATCGTGTCCACCATCGCGCTCGACGGCGAGCCTGCGACGGGAGCGCCGCCACCACTCTGCGGTGGCGCGGGCACCCCGTCCATGGCACAACATGTCCGGGACGGGGCCCTGTGCCCTGGGGAGGGGCAGCGCTCCAGCGGATGGTGGAACGCCTCTCGGGCAGCGTCGAGGGTGTCGACGACGCGGTGGTCGAGGCTGTTCAGCAGGAGCTGCAGGTCGTCCCCCAGCGTGGGGGTGTGCCAGACGAGGGTGAGGGCGGCACCGGTGGCGGTGTGCAGGTCCAGCAGGTAGTTCAGGTCGACGCGCAGGTGCGAGCGCAGCACGATCACGTGGCGGACGGCCTCGGTCCACATCCAGACCCGTACCGCATGCTCGGCCTGTACCTCCCGTGTCAGGCCCTGGGCCCGCAGCCCGGCCACAGACCGGCCGAGGGCGGTGAGGTGGTCGTGCAGGAGGACGACTGTGCGGGCCGTTCCCACGGTGGGGTGGACGGTGATGGTTCCGGCCCGGGGCCGGTGGGCGGCCAGCGCGGCGGCGGTGAAGCGGACGTCGTCGTCGCGGTCCAGGACCACCGTCACCGGCGGCAGGACGCGCCGCTGCGAAGCCGCCAGGACGGTTGCGGGGTCCAGCAGCAGGTCGACGGCCAGGTACCGCGCCGTCGACGCCACCTTCCCGGCAGGTGGCCGCCGGCACTGCGGACAGCCGGCGTCGGCCACGCCCACCGACGTGCCGGCACCTGTAGGGCTTCCCGGGCGGGGCGCGCCGTCCGGGGACGGCTGGCGGTGGTTCATAGTCGGCTGAAGGCCCAGCCGAGGACCTCGCGGTCCACCCGCTCGCGGCCGGTGCGTTCCAGGCCGAGGCGCACGTGCGCGGTCAGCTGGGCCCAGGCGCGGAAGTTGCCGTGGGCGGCGTGCTGGTCGGCGAAGGCGATGTCCTCGGGGTCGGCGCCGGCCCACACCGGGTGGAACAGCGGGATGACCGAACCGACTTCCTCGGTCGTGAGGCGGGTGAAGTGCTGCCAGATGAAGACGCGGGAGGAGAGCATCGGCTCGCGGCGCAGCACCTGGTGGCAGCCTTCGCCGCCGACGAAGACGATGGCGAGCTGGGTGTAGGGGTCGTCCCAGAGGTAGCGGAAGTACTCGAAGGCCTCGCCGCTGAGCCACTGGGCCTCGTCGACGACGAGGGTGCGGGGCTTGAGTGCGAGGGCTTCGCGCAGGAGGGCGTCGAACTCGCTGGGGCCGCGGGGCGGGGTGCCGGGCAGGTCGAGGGCGGCGAAGAGTTCGTGGCGCACGGCTCGGGGGGTGGGGCGTACGCGGAAGGTGATGCGGCGGATGTCCTCGGCGGGGTCGAGGTTTCGCAGGCAGGTGTTGACGGCCAGGGTCTTGCCGAAGCCTGCGCCGCCGTGGACGCACATCATCGCGCGGGCGTCGATCGTGTCGGCGAGGTTGTCGCGGGCGGCGAGCAGGGCTCGAGTGGTGACGATCTGGGCGCCGGGCAGGTTCAGGTACTGGTCGCTGGCCTGGGGTGGGAGGAGTCCGGTCACGGGGTCGGCTTTCGGGTCGCTTCGGTGGCGGGTCGGGCGGTGGGGCTGATGGCGGTGAGCAGGCCGGGCGGGGTCTTCCAGTCTTCGGGTGGGACGGTGGGTGCGATGAGGTCGGGCCGGGCGAGGGCGGTCAGGTCGGTGTGGGTGGAGGCGGCCAGTTCGAGGCCGGCCTCGGCGGCGGTGAGGGCGCCCAGCGTGCGCGGGGCCTCGGGCCGGGTGGCGGCGGCGTAGCGCTCGTGACGCTGGGCCTGGGCCTGTTCGAGGTCGCGTCTGAGGCGGCGGGTGCGGGCTGTGCGGGCGCGGCGGACCGCGGCGATCTGTTCGGGGGTGGCTTCGTCGGCGAGGTGGGCGGTGGCCAGGTGGCGGCCGGTGGCGGGGTCGAAGAGTTCGATCTCGTGCAGGTGGTGGGGCATGTGGCGCACCCGCACCCGGGTGCCGGTGCGGCCGGTCATCCACGGGGCGACGTAGTAGCGGTTCTTGAACCTCACGCCGCGGGTGGTCACCGGGCGGGGCTCGGCGCGGTCGTCCTCGAGGGTGAACGTCCACAGGTCCCCGGGCGGGATGTCCCTCACGGGTGCGGGGTCGCCCTGCCACGCCTGGAGCGGAGTCCTGCCCTTGAGCGGAGCCGGGCGGCGCTCGGTGTTCCACCACCCCGCCCAGGCGATCAGGCCGGTGGTGAACTCCTCGAAGGACAGCAGGCCGTGTCGGTCCGCAGGGCGGGGGCGGCGGCCCGGGCGGGGCTGGTGCACGTAGCCGGGCAGCGCGGCCAGGTGCATCCGCTCCACCGAACGGTTCAGCCCCTCCACCGTGCCCTTCAGGTGCGGGGTGTAAGCCGGAAGATCCTCTACCTCGACCTTCAGCAGCCCGAAAGCGGCGGTCACCGTGCGGGACAGGAAGTCGCCTCCCCGGTCCATGCGGACGGTCGCGGGCAGGCCGCCGACAGGGCCGTAGGGGTCGGTACGCAGCACGGCGGAGCGCAGCGCGGCCAGGACGGATTCGCGGGAGGGCCGGCCGGGTGTCACGGCGAGGCCGGCGATCGCGTTGGTCGCGCAGTCGACGTACCAGGTGATCCACGGCTGCCGGGCCTGGCCGTCGACGTCCACCAGCACGGGGGCCTGTTTGTGGTCGGTCTCCCACACGGCGTTGCGGTGTCCGCGCGGGCGGGTGAGGAACACGTCGTGCTTGCGGGCCGCTCGCTCCCCCGCTGCCAGGCCCGCCCGCTCCCCGGCGCTCAGGTCCCGCCGGATCGCCCGGCGCAGCGTGGTCAGGGACGGCGCGCCCGTCGCCAGAACCGGGGCCGGGGCGCAGGTGCCGGCCGGTTCGGCGCCGGGCGCGATGGGAGGCTCCTGGGTTCGTGGGGTGTCGTCGGCCGAGGCGGTCGGGGTGAGATCTGGCGTGGTGGCGCGGGCAGCGAGTTCGCGCTGGACGGCGGCGACGTTGCCGCCCCACAGGGCCAGGAGCTGACGAACCTCCGCTGTGACGGTGAACCTCGTCGTGGCCGGGGCCCGGCTACCGGGAGCCCGCGCGGCGCCCTTATCCTGTTCGGCCGCGGCCAGCCACCGCCACACCGTCCGCCGGGACACCTCCAGGCAGTCTGCGGCCACTTGAACATGACGGGTCGTCAGGGCGCCCTCCGCCCGAAGGGCGAGAAGCCGGCACACGGCTGGGCCGCGCATCGCAATGAGCGACGCCTGCGGCAGCCCGGCCGGACCGGACTCGGCAGGCACACTCGTGCCGCTCTCGTGAGGTGCCGTCATCACTGTCTTCCTCGGTCGAGAAGGGTGTCCGCGCTATCCCGGGCACAGATGTGCCAGAAGCCGCGAGCCAATTCGTTCAGCGCTTGCGGTGCGGGGTACCGGGAGCGCCTACACGGGTGGGCCCAGGCGCTGGAACAGGCCGCGCAGCAGGGCCCGGTCGAGCGGCGTGCGGAAGTCGGCTGCCAGGGCCGTGTGCAGATGGGTGGTGAGGTTGGCCCAGACGCGGAAGGTCCCGCGCGCGGCCCGCTTGTCGATCCACGCAAGGTCCTGCGAGGTCAGGACCCGCCACAGTGGATGGAACGCGCTCACCGTCTCGGCCACAGCAGCCGGCGGCAGGCGGGGCACCTCCTGCCACGCGACGACGCGGGACGCCAACTGCGGCAGGCGGCGCAGTGCCCGTTCGCTGCCGGCCCCGCACAACACCAGCGCGAGCCGGGCGCCGGGATGGTCGCACAAGCCCTGCAGATACTCCAGGCACGGCACCGGCAAGCGCTGAGCCTCATCCACGACCAACACCGCAGGCACCGCGAGCGAGGACAGCACCCGGGCATCGGCCTGCGCCGAGCGGTGCGGGAACCGGCCGTGCTCCCCCAAGGCGAGGGCGTCGAACACCGCACGACGCAGTTCCGTCACCGAGGAACGCACCGGCGCCTGAACCCACAGAACACGCCGGCTGGGCTCAACGGCACCAAGCCCCACCTGGACCGCCACGGTCTTGCCGCGGCCCGCGTCACCGAACACACAGCACACGCCATCAACCGCCACAGCCGCTCCGAGCGCCTCGGCCACCTGCCGCACCGCCTGGGTGCCGACCACCGTGCCGCCCGCCGGGAGCACGACACCCGGCACGCCACTCAGTTCCCCTGCCGGTGTCTTCTCGTGGGTGGCCACCGTCCGCGCCCACGCGGCCAGCGGATCGGGACCCACCGGCTCGCCAGGGGCAGGCCTGATACGGGGAACAGCCGCGGCACCACCGTCCTGCGGGCGCTCCAACGCCAGGTCGGCCAGCGCTTGGCGGTCCCGCTGCCGGGTCCTGGCCTGATCCGCCACCTGACGGGACGGAAGCTCCCGCCCCGCCTCCAGATCCCGCTTCACCATCCGGTGGACGGTCGGCAGCGAAGGCACCGTCGATCCCTCAGGAGCGGTCGCCCTCAGATGCCGGTAGAGCGCCGCGACAGTTCCGCCCGCCTGCCCCAGGACAGTCCATGCCTCCTGCGACAGTTCGAGCCTGGGCCGTGGCCGGCGGTCCGTGCGGCCCTCGTCCTTGGCCGCCTTGATCCATCTCCACACCGTGCGTTCCGTCACCGAGGCGGCCTGCGCACCCACGCGCACATGCGCGGTCGTCAACGCCCCCATGGAATCGAGCTCGAGCAGACGCGCCACCAGGAGCGGCCGGTCCACCGACACGACAGGCAGGACATCAGCCAGCGCGGACGAAGCGGCCACCACAACCCCCAACGAAGGGACACCGATCACGAAGAGCCTGGGAAGAACCCGGACACCCTGATCACACCCACCCCACGTACCGCCCGACATAAGAACAGCCGAACTCATGACACCACTCGGATGATGCGGTATATCGCCCCGTGACACCGCTACAAGCCAGTAAGCACCATCGTCATGACACCAGCGACACACCACCAGCCAACGCCACCAACCTGCTACACCACACCCAAACCTGACGGTCCATCAGTTCCAGCACCCACCGGAGACACCAACCCGGCCGATCGCAAGCAGGGGCGTCCCGTCTCAAATGATCTTGACCGTTTGTCAAATGATCTTGACGGACGACGGGTTTCTGTCATTCGATCTTGATCGGTGGCGGGGGTCCAGATGGCAGTTGCCTTAGCGGACCACCGCCCGTCACAGCCAAGATCACCTACCACCTGGGCGGCCTCGGTCGGCGGCATGCCGTAGGGTCCGCGCATGATCATGCGTCCCACCGGCCGGGCGGACGGGCCATACAGTGCCGCCTTCCTCCCGCAGCAGCAGATGACCCTCAGGGCGGCCGAGCAGCCGATATCCGAACCGGTGGCCAAGCTCGGTGGTCAACCCGTGTGGCTGGACGGGCCCGCATGGCCGGTGGATCCCTCCACCGGCAACCCACTGGTGTTCATCGGCCAGTTCCCGGTCCCTGGAGACACAGTCCGCCTGGCCTACCTCTTCGTCGACGAGGAAGACCGGATCATGGGAGGGACCAACCCGGAGGCCGGCGACGCGGTCCTGCTCGTGCAGCCCGACGGCCGCATCCCGCCCTCCACCGTCATCGGGCCACCGGGCACCCAGGGACGGACGCTGTGGCGCTGGGGCCCGGACGAATCCGAGATCCCGGTCGAGTGGCATGTCGACCTGCAGCCGGTAGCACCCGAGATCGACCGCTCGATCAACGACCAGGCGGCGTTCGAGCGGAGCCTGCGAGGCGAGAGACCGGCCGCCGAGGTGCCCGATGGAGAGGACCTCCACGACTACATGGGCGGCGCCGCCTGCTACCCCAACCTCTTCGCGCGAGTCGAAGCTCCGTGGCAGTTCCTCTTCAAGATCAGTGACGCACCCGATGACAAAGATCCGTACTTCCTCAACTTCGGATACGGATACGGCTACGGCTTCGTCAGCCCCGACCACCGCGAAGGCCGCTTCTTCTGGGAGTGCTCATAGACACCCAACCCCGCAAACCCGTGACGCGTTGACCAGCCAGCCAGCACCCACAGCCCCGTCAAGATCGTTTGACAATCGGTCAAGATCATCTAACACGGGACAGGGGCCTGTCCCGTGTTAGATGATCTTGACCGTTGCCAGATGATCTTGACGGACCGCAGGTTTCCGCCACGTGATCTTGGTTGACGGTCGGGAATCCGGTTGACCGGTAGCGAATGATGAGAGTGTGATCTCCAAAACGCGCGCCGTCGAGCTCGTCGAGGCACTGTGGCCACAGAGCGGCTGACATGGGCGGGAGAGGCCCCCGACCTGGCCGTCTACTACGTCTACTACGTGGAAAAGCACTCGGTCGGCTGGGCCGTCTTCTGGAACTCCGCGGAGTACGCCCTCACCCGTGATTGGCGCCACTGCCTCATTGGGAGCGGCCCGTACCTCGTGGACCTGCAGGACGGCAGCATCCACCACATACCCTGAACCGCACCGGCTTGGTCGGAGACTCTATGGTGTGGCTGTGACCAGGGG
>NZ_BAAAKJ010000136.1:13527-16273 GCF_039527695.1 Kitasatospora putterlickiae | reverse complement strand
GGCGGCACCGGCGCCGCGGCCCGGGCCGAGGTGCGGATCTCCGACAACGCGACGGACTACTCGGCGGACCGGGTCCGGCTGCGGCTGGTCCGGCAGGCGGCGCAGTACCTCGGCGAGGCGCTCGGCAAGGCGTCCTGAGCCGACCGGCGCACGGCACTACGCTCGTCGGGTACCGGAACGGCTGAGGGGATCCCAGATGCGGGCCGACAGGCGGCGTAACGGCGCGGGGCGCGGGCCCGGGGGAGGGACGGCGGCGGTCGTGCTCGCCGTCGGGCTGCTGGTGAGCGGGTGCTCGTCCGGCGGGGCGGGCCCGCAGACCGCCGCCCCGTCCGGCGGCGGGACACCGGGCTTCGCCGCGCCGGTGGTCACCCCGCTGGAGTCGCTGCCCGCCGCCGTTCCTACCGCGCTCTCCCCTTACTACGGGCAGGTGCTCGCCTGGCAGCCCTGCGACGAGGGCTACGAGTGCACCACCTTCCGGGTGCCGCTGGACTACGCGCACCCCGCCGACGGCGACCTCACCCTGGCCGCCGTCCGCGCCCCGGCCGTTCCCTCCGGCTCCGCCGCCCCCTCCACGGCCCCCTCCGGCTCCGCCGGCCGNCTCCCCCCGCCCCGCCTCGGCTCGCTGCTGCTCAACCCCGGCGGCCCCGGCGGCTCCGCCGTCGAGTACGTCGAGGGCGCGGCCCGCACGTACGACGCCGGCGTGCGCGCCCGGTACGACCTGGTCGGCCTGGATCCGCGCGGAGTCGGCCGCAGCTCCCCGGTCACCTGCCTGAGCGGCGAGCGGATGGACGCGTACACCGCCGTCGACATCAGCCCCGACGACCCGGTCGAGGTCGACGCCCTGGTGGCCGCCGCCAAGGAGTTCGCCGAGGGCTGCCGCCAGCGGGCCGGCGCCCGGCTCGGCCACCTGAGCACCGTCGAGGCGGCGCGCGACCTGGACGTGCTGCGCGCCCTGCTCGGCGACGAGCGGCTGAACTACGTCGGCAAGTCCTACGGCACCTTCCTCGGCGCGACCTACGCCGGCCTGTTCCCCGGCCGCACCGGCCGGATGGTGCTCGACGGCGCGATGGACCCCTCGCTCGACTCGCTCGCCGGGAACCGCACCCAGGCGGGTGGCTTCGAGACCGCCTGGACCGCCTTCGCCCAGGACTGCGCCACCCACGAGGACTGTCCGCTCGGCCGCACCGGGCAACAGGCCGGCGAGCGGCTCACCGCCCTGTTCGCGGCGATCGACGCGAACCCGCTGCCGACCGCCGACGGCACCCGTCGGCTCAGCGAGGCGCAGGCGACCACCGGCGTCATCCAGGCCATGTACGCCGACTTCCTCTGGCCACAGCTGCGCACCGCGCTCGCCGACGCCCGGGCCGGCGACGGCACCGGCCTGCTCAAGCTCTCCGACGCGTACTACGGGCGGGAGGCGGACGGCTCCTACCCCAACCTGATGTTCGCCAACATGGCGGTGAACTGCCTCGACCTGCCCGCGCCGTTCACCGGCCCGGACGACGCCGCGCGGGCGGTGCCGGAGTTCGAGCGGACCTCGCCGCGGTTCGGCCGGGACATGGCCTGGATGGCCCTGACCTGCACCTACTGGCCGGTCCCGGCCACCGGCGCGCCGCACACCGTCCGGGCCGCCGGCGCCACGCCGATCGTGGTCGTCGGCACCACCCGCGACCCGGCCACCCCCTACTCCTGGGCGCGGTCGCTGGCCGGGCAACTGGAGTCCGGGCGGCTGCTGACGTACGACGGGGACGGCCACACCGCGTACGGCCGCCACGACGCCTGCCTCGACGGCGCGGTCAACCGCTACCTGCTGGCCGGCGAGGCACCGGAGAACGGGACCCGCTGCGGGAACTGAGCAGGCGACCGGTACGAGGTTAGGATGAGCGACCCCCTCACCGCCTCCCCCCACCGGAGCCCACCGTGCTCGGAGTCAACGGCCTGGCGACGTACGTCCTCGGCGCCCTCGTCATCGTCCTCCTCCCCGGCCCCAACTCCCTCTACGTGCTGTCCGTCGCCGCCCGCAAGGGCGTCCGCACCGGCTACCAGGCCGCCGCGGGCGTCTTCGCCGGCGACTTCACGCTCATCAGCCTGACCGCGCTCGGCGCCGCCTCCCTCCTGGAGGCCAACCCGGCCGTCTTCGCCGTGGTCAAGTTCGGCGGCGCCGCCTACCTGCTCTGGATAGGCATCGGCATGCTCCGCGCCGCCCGCCAACTCTGGCGCGAGCACCGCGCCGCCCCGGAGACCCCCACCGCCACGGCGACCACCGACCCCGCCGAGTCCACCGAGCGCCCGTTCCGCCGCGCCCTGGTGATCAGCCTGCTGAACCCCAAGGCCATCCTCTTCCTGCTCTCCTTCTTCACCCAGTTCGTCGACCCCTCCTACGGCAGCCCGATACTCTCCTTCACCCTCCTCGGCGGCATCCTGCAGACCTTCAGCCTCATCTACCTCTCCCTGCTGATCTTCGCGGGCACCTCCCTCGCCTCCGCCTTCCGCCGCCGCAAGCGCCTCTCCGCCGGTCTCACCAGCGGCGTCGCCGCCCTCTTCGCCGGCTTCGCCGCCAAACTCGCCGTCTCCTCAGCCTGACCCCCCACCCCCGCCATCCCGTTACGGATCACCCGCGAACCTGTGTAGACTGGCCCGCGTTGCCACCACTTCGGCAACGGTGCCGCCTTAGCTCAGTTGGCCAGAGCAACGCACTCGTAATGCGTAGGTCGCGGGTTCGAATCCCGCAGGCGGCTCAGTGGGA
>NZ_BAAAKJ010000136.1:9940-13478 GCF_039527695.1 Kitasatospora putterlickiae | reverse complement strand
CGTTGGTGGTGGGGGTGGTGGGGTGGGGTGCGCTCCGGTGGGTGGGGGTCGGGGGTGGGGAAGGGGTGGGGCCCGGTGGGGCCGCCGCCGTCACCGCCCTGACCGCCTCGGCGCAGGCCGCCGGCGGCCACCGCGCCCTCAGCCGCTTCGACGACGGCAGCTTCGAGTCGCCCAAGGCCCCGGCGCCGTCGCCCAGAGCTTCACCACCGTCCCGGGCACCACCTGCTCCGTCACCTACGCGCTGGCCGGCAACCCCGGGGGCGGGCCGACTGTGAAGAGCGGCGTGGTGCTGATCGACGGCCAGGAGTTCCAGGACTTCTCCTTCGACATCACGGGGAAGACCAGGGCCGCGCCGGGGTGCGTGGGGAGGCGGTTCGCCTTCGTCGCGCAGGGCACGTCCACCACGCTGAGCTTCGCCAGCACCGTCGCCGGGGCGTACGGGCCGGTGCTCGACAACGTCCAGGTGCGAGGTGAAGGAGTGGAAGCCCTGGCGCGGGTGAGCGGCCCGGGCCGTCGGGTCGTACGGGAGCTGTGCGGGGTTGCCGTTCGTCGGAAGGTCATAGCGTGTTGACGAACCGTCAGCCCCGCAACAACGGCACCACGACGACCAGAGGTGGAATCGTGTATCACGCCATCGTCCGGCGCAACCTCCGCAACTCCTTCGCCGAGGTCGGCCGCGGCAACTACGCGGCGATCGTGCGGCAGTTCGCGCCGGAGGCGGAGCACTGGTTCTCCGGGCGGCACGCGCTGTCGGGCGGGCGCCGCAGCGGTGAGGAGATCCAGCGGTGGTACGACCGGCTGGCGCAGGTCATGCCCGACCTGCGGTTCGAGCTGAAGAAGGTCGTGGCGAAGGGCTGGCCGTGGGACACGGTGGCCTTCGCCGAGTGGGTCGACCACCTCACCGACCGGGAGGGCAACCACTACTCCAACCAGGGCGTGCACGTGGTGCGGATCAAGTGGGGGAGGATCACCGAGCTGCACATCTACTGCGACACCGGGCTGCTGGAGACGGTGCTGGAGAAGCTCGGCGAGCAGGGGGTCGGCGAGGCCGTCGCCGAGCCGGTCGGGGAGGCCGGGCCGTTCCGCGAGGCGCGCGTCGGGAGGTGAGGCGCGCCTCGGGAGAGGCGCGTGCCTAGGCGAGCCCGAGGAGGCGTTCCCACCAGGGGATGGGGGTGGGGACGGGGGGTTCGGTGACGATCGGGACGAAGTGGCTCTCGATCGGGGTGTCCCATTCGAGGAGGGCGGCCGGGAACCAGGTGACCGGTTTGGTGTCGTCGAGGGCGTTGGCCCAGGCGGCGAGGCGGTCGGCGGGGTCGCGGGAGGGGAGGAGGCCGCGGGCGTCGGGGGTCACTCCGAGCTCGCGCACGGCGTCCTGGTGGAGGTCGTTGCAGAGCCAGCTGTGGAGGAGGCCGCCGTCGTAGCCGAGCACCTCCCAGCCGATCTCCCGGCCACCGTCGGCCGGCTGTGGGGCGGGGGCGGCGCCGACCCGGCGGTCCAGGTGGGCGAGCAGGACCGGCTCGTACACCGCGGACGCGCGGATGTCGGCGACCAGGCCGGCGGTGTGCTCGGCGGGTACCAGCAGCGCGTACAGCCGTGCCTCGGCGGGCACTTGGATCGCCGCGCAGGCGTCCAGGGCCTGCTGCGGGGTGTCGAACCAGCAGCCGTCCGTGGGGAGGCGGTCGATCAGGCAGTCGCAGGCCGTGGTCAGGCGCTCGTGCGGGACGCCCAGGCCGGTCAGCCGTTCGGGGACGGCCACGAAGTAGCCCGCGAGCAGCGGATCGCCGGTGGTGGGGGCGGGCGGCGGTGCGGGGGCGCGGCGGTGGGGTGGTACGAGTTCGGGCCGGGCCTCGCCCGCGCGGGGCGGGCGGCGCTCGGCGAGCCAGAAGAGGTAGCCGCGCAGGTACTCGTCCAGGCCGCGGTCGAGATGGGCGATGTAGTCGCGCAGACCTTGGGCGGAGTCCTGGTGGTGTGACCGGTACTCGCCGCCGATCCGGGCCAGGTGGTCGGAGGCCGTGACGGCCCACTCCCGGACCCGGCCGCGCCCGTGCCACCACTCGCGGACGCCCGGGACGGTCCAGTGGTCGTCGCCGTCCATCGCGAAGCCGCCGTGGCCGAAGAAGCAGCCGTTCAGGAGGTCGAAGGTCTGGCCCGGGTCGGTCGGCTGGCGGTAGACGAACTCCCGGCCGTCGTCGTCGTAGGCGATGTGGAAGGGCGCGTCCTGCCGGCCCATCTCCATGGTGTCCGTGTGCGCGCCGTAGAACGGGCCTGGGACGTTGCGCCAGTTGCGTTCCCGCCAGAGACCGCCGAACTGGTCCAGGTTCGGCTCCTTGACGAGCAGGTGCCGGGCGGTCGGCAGAGGGTCCCAGTAGGCGCCGGGCGTGGGGTGGTTCCCGTCGTTCATGGGAGGGTTCCGTTCTGCGGCCTGAGTCGTGGACTGCCAGTGATATCAGAGGTTGGAAGGGGCGGTGCGGCCGCGGGCGGGGGCCGGGTCGGGGGCTGCCTCCGGGCGGCGGCGCAGCAGGACCGCGACCAGCGCGGCGCCCGCCAGGGCGGTGAGGCCGGCGGCCAGCAGGGTGTGGTTCAGGGCGGTGGCGAAGGCCGTCCGGAGCAGTTCCCCGGGCAGGCCGGCCGGGGAGCGGCCGGCGCTCAGGGCGGAGGCGGCGGCCTCCGGGTCGGCGACGGCGGCCGGGTGTCCGGCGAGGGCGCCGCGCAGGCCCCGGTGCAGGACGAGGCCGAACACCGCGATGCCGAAGGCCTGGCCGAGCTGGCGGAAGGTGTTGAGGGCGCCGCCGGCCATGCCGCCGCGCTCCGGCGGGACGGCCGCCATCGCGCCGGACGCCAGGATCGGGCTGACCGCGCCGACCCCGAGGCCGGTCAGCGCGAGTCCGGGCAGCAGCGCGGGCCAGCCGGACGACCCGTCCAGCACGGCCTGGAGCAGCCCGCCGAGGCCGATCACGGCCAGGCCGCCGGCCAGTGGCACCGCCGTCGGCAGGCCGGCGAGCCGGCGGCCCGCCAGCGCGGAGACGGTGAACGCGGTGGCGCTCATCGGCAGCAGGGTGAGCCCGGTGGCCATCGGGCCGAGTCCGACCACCGACTGCAGCCACAGCGAGGTGTACGGCAGCGCGGAGAACGCGGCCGCGGAGTAGACGGCGCCGCACAGCAGCACGCCGGTGAAGGCCGGGCGGCGGAACAGCGCGAGGTCCAGCAGCGGTTCCGGGCTGCGGCGTTCGACCAGCAGGAACACGGTGAGCGCGATGGCGGCGGCCGCGCCCGCGCCGAGGACGGCGGGCGAGGTCCAGCCGTCCGAACCGCCGCGGATCAGCACCAGGACGGCCGCGCCGGCCGCCACGGTGAAGGCCGCGGCGCCGGGCAGGTCGAGCCGGCGGGCGCCGGGGTCGCGGGACTCCGTCAGCGTGCGGCGGGCCAGGACGCCGCCGGCCAGCGCCAGCGGAAGGTTCACCAGGAAGACCGACCGCCAGCCCAGGTACTCGGTGAGCAGGCCGCCGGCCACCGGTCCGACGGCGGCGGGCGCGCCGCT
>NZ_BAAAKJ010000136.1:0-9918 GCF_039527695.1 Kitasatospora putterlickiae | reverse complement strand
GGCGCCGGCCGCGCCGCTGACGGCGCCCCAGACGCCGAACGCCACCGCCCGGTCGCGGCCCCGGTAGGCGAGGTTGAGCAGGGCCATCGCGGTGGCGAACATCGCCGCGCCGCCGGCCGCCTGGACGATCCGCGCCGCCACCAGGGTGCCGCCGTCCGGGGCGAGTCCGCAGGCGAGCGAGGCGAGTGCGAACACCGCCAGGCCCGCCGTGTACACCCTTCGGCGGCCCACCCGGTCGGCCAGCGCGCCGAGGCCCAGCAGCAGTGCGGCCAGCGCCAGCGCGTAGCCGTCCAGCACCCACTGCAGGCCGTCGAAGCCCATCTCCAGCCCGGCGCCGACGTCCGGCAGCGCCACGATCACGATGCTGACGTCGGTCAGCAGCATGAACACCCCGATGCTCACCGCGACCAGCGGTCCCCACTTGCGCATCCCCGTCGTCCCCGTCCGCTCGCTCCGCGTCGGCCACCGTGGCGGACGCCCCGTCACTTTCGGTCCAGGGGTGGCCGTCGCGCCGCCCGGTGGCGGGTTTCCGGTGGATCTCGACACGCCCTACCATCCGGCTGGTGGAAACCCTGACGCTGGACGAGCTGGACCGGGCGCTGCTGCACGCCCTGCAGGTGGACGGCCGGGCGCCGTTCCGGCGGATCGCCGAGGTGCTCGGGGTGTCCGACCAGACGGTGGCCCGCCGCTACCAGCGGCTGCGCGGCGCCGGGGTGGTGCGGGTGGTGGGGCGGACCAACGCCAGGCTGCTCGGGCAGGTCGACTGGCTCACCCGGATCCGGTGCGTGCCGGACGCCGCGGCGTCGATCGCCGAGGCGCTGGCCCGGCGGCCGGACACCTCCTGGGTGAGCCTGCTGTCCGGCGGCGAGATCGTCTGCAACGCCCGGGCGCAGGTCCGTCCGGAGCGTGAGGAGCTGTTGTTCGGCAGGCTGCCGCGGACCCCTCGGGTGCTGTCGGTCGCGGCGCACTACCTGCTGCGCACCTACGTCGGCGGGCGGGTGGCGTGGAGCGGGCGGACCTCGGCGCTGAGCGCCGGGCAGGTCGAGCGGCTGCGGGCGTCCGCGCCGGGCGTGCCCGCCGTCCCCGGCGTGCCCGCCGTTGCCGGCGCGCCCGTCGTGCCGGACGAGCGGGACCGGACGCTGCTGGCGGCGCTCGCGGTGGACGGCCGGACGCCGCTGGCCGCGCTGGCGGCCGGCACCGGGAGCCCGGAGTCGACGGTGCGTCGGCGGNGCTCGCCGCGCTGACCGGCGCGCGGCTGCTGTTCTTCGACGTGGACGTGGACCCCCGCCCGCTCGGCTACGAGATCGAGGCGTTCTGCTGGCTCACGGTGGCGCCGGGGCGGCTGGCGGCGGTCGGCCGGGCGATGGCGGACCACCCCGAGGTCGGTTTCGTGGCGGCGACCACCGGGCCGACCAACCTGGTGGCCGGGCTGGTCTGCCGGGACACCGAGGCGTTCTACGACTATCTGACGGACCGGCTGGGCGCGCTGGAGGGGGTCGGCGCGCTGGAGACGGCGCCAGTGGTCCGGAGCGTCAAGCGCGCCGGAATGATTATGCCTTAATCGAGTTACCTGAAATATTGCGCCGATGGCTGGATCTCCGCGATTCCTGGCGGATTATCCGCCTGGAGATCATCAGACAAATCGAGAATTCCATGATTCCCCTCGAAAATGCCTCGCCAGGCGTTCAGGGCGGCCTTAGTATCTGAACGAACACTTTCGGTGATCGTTCGACGGTGGATCGTGAAGGGGGCCGTCATGGGCGAGCAACTTCGAACCGCACTGTGCCATGCCGCCTACCCGTTCCTGCTGGTCGCGGTGGTGGTCACGGCGACCGCGACCCTGCGCCTGCGCTGGGACCTCGGCCGCGCGAACCAGCTCTTCCTGCTCGGGGCGATCGGGTACATGGCGCTGCTCGAACGGCTGATTCCGTACGAACCGGAGTGGACGCCGAATGTGCGCGAGTGGGGGTGGTACGGCGTCTACTTCCTGCTGACGATGATCGGCGGCGCCCTGTCCCAGGTGCCCGTTTCCGCCCTCGTCGGCTGGGCGGCGCCGGCGCGCGGGGTGCTGCCGCTCTGGGCGGAGATCCCGGTCGCCCTGCTGCTCGGCTCGCTGGCCAACTACCTGGTCCACCGCTGGTGCCACACCAACCCGAGGCTCTGGCGGCTGCACGGGGTGCACCACGTGCCCGACAAGGTGAACGTCGGCAACAACGGGGTCAACCACGTGCTGGACGTCGTGCTGACCCAGGGCTGCGTCCAGTTCTCCCTGGCGCTCGCCGGCTTCTCGGAACCGGCGGTGTTCGTGGTGGGCCTGTTCGTCGTCGCCCAGGGCTACTTCGTGCACGCCAACATCGACGTCCGGCTCGGCCCGCTCAACCACGTGCTCGCCGGGCCCGAACAGCACCGGCTGCACCACAGCACCGACCTGGCGGAGGCCGGCCACTTCGGCTCCGACCTCTCGGTGTGGGACCACGCCTTCGGCAGCTTCACCTGGCGGCCGGGGCGCCGTCCGGCCGCGGTGGGGCTGGCCGATCCGGGTGCCTTCCCCGCCACCGGCCGGGTGGTCGCCAGCCACCTCCAGGCCTGGCGCCGCCCCGCCCGGGCCGAAGGGTCCCCGACCGGCCCGACCTGACGCCCCGTACCCGACTCCCGCCCGATCCCCACTCCGCCTCAGCCTCGGCCTCGACCGGCTCCTCCCTTCGGCCGGCCCGGTGTCCGGCCTGCCCGGAACCGGCGCCCGGCCCGTGTCCCCGGCGCGCGCGGACGCTCCCGCAACCCGCCCGCGCGCGCGAACGCAGCGACCCAAGGACTCGACTCGCATGACGGATTCCCGCTTCGTCACCTCCCCGGAACCCTCCGAACGCCCCGCACCGGCCGGTCCGTCCGCCGCCGGGCGGGAGAAGATCGCGATCATCGGGATCGGCCTCCGCCTGCCCGGCGGGGCCTGCGACCACCGGTCGTTCTGGCAGAACCTGGTCGACGGCAAGGACTGCATCACACCCACTCCGCGCAGCCGCTACGACGTCGCCACCCTCGGCAGCCGCGACAAGGCCAAGCCGGGCCGGCTGGTCGGCGGCCGCGGCGGCTACATCGACGGCTTCGACGAGTTCGACCCGGCGTTCTTCGGCATCAGCGGCCGCGAGGCCGACCACATGGACCCGCAGCAGCGGAAGCTGCTGGAGGTGGCCTGGGAGGCGTTGGAGGACGGCGGGCAGAAGCCGGCCGAGCTGGCCGGCCGCGAGGTCGGGGTCTACGTCGGCGCGTTCACCCTGGACTACAAGATCGTCCAGTTCTCCGACCTGTCCTTCGAGACGCTCGCCGCGCACACCGCCACCGGCACCATGATGACGATGGTGTCGAACCGCATCTCGCACTGCTTCGACTTCCGCGGCCCCAGCGTCTCCATCGACACCGCCTGCTCCTCCTCACTGGTCGCCGTCCACCTCGCCGCCCAGAGCCTGCAGCGCGGCGAGACCGACCTGGCCCTGGCCGGCGGCACCCTGCTGCACATCGCCCCGCAGTACACGATCGCCGAGACCAAGGGCGGCTTCCTCTCCCCACAGGGCCACTCACGGACCTTCGACGCCGCCGCCGACGGCTACGTCCGGGCCGAGGGCGTCGCCGTGGTCGCGCTCAAGCGGCTCTCCGACGCCCTGCGCGACGGCGACCCGGTGCACGCCGTCGTCATCGGCAGCGGCGTCAACCAGGACGGCCGCACCAACGGCATCACCGTGCCCAACCCGGACGCCCAGGTGACCCTGATCGAACGGGTCTGCGCCGAGGCCGGGATCACCCCCGGCGGCCTCCAGTACGTCGAGGCGCACGGCACCTCCACCCCGGTGGGCGACCCGATCGAGGCGAACGCGCTGGCCCGGGCGCTGTCCGTCGGCCGCCGCCCCGGCGACGCCTGCTACGTCGGCTCGGTCAAGACCAACATCGGGCACACCGAGTCCGCGTCCGGGCTGGCCGGGCTGATCAAGTCCGCGCTCGCCCTCAAGCACCGGACCATCCCGCCGCACATCAACCTGGAGCGGCTCAACCCGGCGATCGACCCGGCCACCCTGCCGTACGAGATCCCCACCGAGCCCACGCCCTGGCCGGCCCACGAGGGACCGGCCCGGGCCGGGGTCAACTCCTTCGGCTTCGGCGGCACCAACGCGCACGTCCTGCTGGAGGAGGCCCCGGAGCCGGAGCCCCCGGTGGAAGCCCCCGCGCCCGCCGCCGACGTCCCGGTGTGGACGGTGCTGCCGCTCACCGCCCGGGAGGCCGCGGCGCTGCCCGAACTGGCCGCCGGCGTCCAGGCCGAGCTGGCCGGCGTCCGGGGCGGCGAACCGGCCCGTCCGGCCGACCTCGGTCACACCCTGGCCCACCGCCGCCAGCACCACGACGCCCGGCTGTCGATCGTCTACGACGCCCGCGAGCACACCGCCCGCGCCTCGCTGGACGAGGCGCTCACCGCCCACCTGCGCGGCGAGCCGCACCCCCGGGTCCTCACCGACCACCGCCGCGAGGCCCGGCACCGCCGACTGGCCTGGGTCTTCACCGGGATGGGCCCGCAGTGGTGGGCGATGGGCCGCCGGCTCTTCGCCACCGAGCCCGTCTACCGGGAGGCCGTCGAGCAGTGCGCCGAGCACCTCGCCGAGCTCACCGGCTGGTCGCTGGTCGACGAACTCGCCGCCGACGAGGCGGCGTCCAGGATGGCCGAGACCTGGCTCGCCCAGCCCGCCAACTTCGCCGTCCAGATCGGCCTCGCCGCGCTCTGGCGCAGCCGGGGCGTGCGGCCGGACGCGATCGTCGGTCACTCCACCGGCGAGGCCGCCGCCTTCCACGAGGCCGGCGTCTACGACCTGGCCGACGCCGTCAAGGTGGTGGTCCACCGCAGCCGCCTGCAGCAGCGGCTCGCCGGCACCGGCGGCATGCTCGCGGTCGCGCTCACCGAGGCCGAGGCGCTGCGCCGGCTGCGCCCGTACGGGGACGCCGTCTCGGTCGCCGCCGTCAACAGCCCGGGCTCGCTCACCCTCGCGGGAGAGGAGGCGGCACTGGCCGAGATCGCCGCCGCGCTCACCGCCGAGCAGGTCTTCGCCCGGCCGCTGACCGTCGAAGTCCCCTACCACAGCGCCCGGATGGAACTGATCAAGGACGAGCTGCTGGAGTCGCTGGCCGACC
Organism: Kitasatospora putterlickiae; assembly: GCF_039527695.1. Taxonomy (NCBI): domain Bacteria; kingdom Bacillati; phylum Actinomycetota; class Actinomycetes; order Kitasatosporales; family Streptomycetaceae; genus Kitasatospora; species Kitasatospora putterlickiae. The sequence continues at coordinate 4,749 of NZ_BAAAKJ010000136.1, read as the reverse complement.
TCAAGGCCCGCCCCGCGCAGGTCCCGCTCTACCTCACCGGCCGGGAGGGCACCGCCCACGGCACCGAGCTCGACGCCGGGTACTGGTGGCACAACGTCCGCGACAGCGTCCGCTTCCGGCAGGCCGTGGAACGGCTGGCCGACGACGGCTACGGCCTGTTCCTGGAGATCGGCCCGCACCCGGTGCTCGGCCGCTCGATCCAGGAGACCGTCGAGGCGCACCCGGGCACGGCGGACCGGCCCGAGGTGCGGACCCTGCCCTCGATCCGTCGCCAGGAGGACGAGCGGGCCGTCTTCACCGCCTCGCTCGCCGCGCTGCACAACCTCGGCGTCGCGGTCGACTGGTCGGTGCTCCAGCCCGCCGGGCGGATCGTGCCGCTGCCGCGCTACCCGTTCCGGCGCGACCGGCACTGGGTGGAGCCGCGGTCGGTCGAGCAGGTCCGGCGCGGGCGGCTCGACCACCCGCTGCTCGGCCGCCGGCTGCCCGGCGCCGAACCCGCCTGGGAGGCCCGGCTGGACGCCGAGGCCCTGCCCTACCTGGAGGACCACCGGATCCAGGGCGACGTGCTGTTCCCCGCCGCCGGCTACCTGGAGATGGCCGTCCAGGCGGTCCGCGCGCTGACCGGTGGCACGGACGCCGCGCTGGCCGACATCGAGCTGCGCAAGGCGCTGTTCCTGCCGGACGAGGAGAGCCGCGCCGTGCGGCTCACCCTCGCCGCCGAGCACGGCTCGTTCACCGTCGCCTCCGGCGAGGGTGCCGAGCGCACCGTGCACACGGTCGGTACCGTGCGACCGGCCCAGCGCCGTCGGCCCGGCCGGCCACTGGACGTCGAGGCGGTGCGCGGGCGGGCCCTGCGCCGGCTCGCCGGGCCGGACTGCTACGCCGGACTCGCCGGGCTGGGCTACCACTACGGTCCCGCCTTCCAGGGCATCGAGGAGGTCTGGATCGGTCCCGGCGAGGCGCTGGCCCGGATCCGTCCGACGGAGCCGGTCGCCGGGCAGGGGGAGCACCACCAGGTGCACCCGGTGGTGATGGACGCCTTCTTCCAGACCCTGCTGACGCCCCAGTTGCTGGACCGCCGCGACGAGGGCGCGGGCATCCGGCTGCCGGTGGCGATCGCGGAGGTCCGGCTGGAGGCGGTCGGCGAGCGCCCGCTCTGGGTGCACGCCACCGTCACCCGGGACACGGGCGGCGAACTCGTCGGCGACCTCGCGGTGCACGACGAGCACGGCGCGCCGCTCGGCGGGATCACCGGCTTCCGGGCCGCCGACGTCGAGCAGGCCGCCACCGCCGTCGGCCTCGGAACCATCGACGGCTGGCTCGCCGAACCGGTCTGGACGGAGCTGCAGGCCGCCTCCGACACCCCCGACCTGCTGGCCGAACACCCCGACCACTGGCTGCTGTTCGCCGACCGGAGCGGTGTCGCCGGGGCGCTGGCCGCGCGGATCGCCGCGCGCGGCGGCGAGTGCCTGCTGGTCCGCCCCGGGGCCGGCTACCGGCCCGCCGACGGCGACCGCCCGGCCACCGTCGACCCCGGCTCGGCGGAGGACCTCGCCCGGCTGCTCGCCGACCGCCGGGCCGCGGGCCTGCCCGACCCGGCCGCCGTGGTCCACCTGTGGAACCTCGACCGGCCCGGGCTGGCCGGGGCCGACCACGCCACCGTCGCCGCCCACACCACCGAGGGTGCCTACAGCCTGGTCGCGCTGGCCGCCCTGCTGGCCGCCGAACTCCCCGGCTGCCGGCTGCACGTGGTCACCCGCTCCGCCCAGTCCACCGTTCCCGGCGAACTCGTCGAACCCCTCGCCGCCCCCGCCTGGGGCATCACCCGGGTGCTGCGCCACCAGGAACTCCCCTCCCACCAGGGCAAGCTGGTCGACCTCGGCCCGTCCGCGGACGCCGGCGCGGGAGCCGAGGCCGAGGCCCTGCTGCGGGAGTTCGCGCTCGCGGACGAGGACGAGATCGCCCTGCGCGGCGGACGGCGGCTGACCAGCCGGCTGCGGACGGCCGAGGGGCTGAGCCGGCCGCTCGCGCCGCGGCTGCGGGCGGACGCGGCGTACCTGGTGACCGGGGCGTTCGGGGCGCTCGGGCGGCTGCTCTGCCGCACCCTGGTCAAGCGCGGGGCACGCCGGCTGATCCTGGTCGGCCGCAGCCCGCTGCCGCCGCGCGAGCGGTGGCGCGACCTCGACCCGGCGAGCCCGGACGGGCAGCGGGCGGCCTTCCTGCGCGAGCTGGAGGCGCTCGGTGCCGAACCGGTCCCGGCGCCGCTGGACGTCACCGACGAAGCCGCGCTGGCCGCCTGGCTGGCCGAGTACCGGCGGCTGGACCGGCCGCCGATCCGGGGCGTCTTCCACCTCGCGGGACAGGTCAGGGACACCCTGGTCGGCGAACTGGACCGGCCGACCTTCGAGACCGTCTACGGTCCCAAGGTGCTCGGCGCCTTCGCCCTGCACCGGCAGCTGGCCGGTGAACCGCTCGACCACTTCGTGCTGTTCGCCTCGATCGCCTCGCTGCTGACCACCGCCGGCCAGACCAACTACGCGGCGGGCAACGCCTTCCTGGACGCCCTGGCGCACCACCGGCGCGCCCTCGGCCTGCCCGCGCTCAGCCTCGACTGGGGGCCGTGGGCCACCGGGATGATCGAGGAACTCGGCCTCATCGACCACTACCGGCACAGCCGGGGCATGAGCTCGCTCGCCCCGGAGACCGGAATGGCCGTGCTGGAGCGGGTGCTCGGCCAGGACCGCGCCCAGTTGCTGGTCGCCACCGTCGTCGACTGGCCGGTGTTCCTCTCCTGGTACCCGGCGCCGCCACCACTGGTCGCCGACCTCGCGGCGGCCGCCCGGGAGTCCGCCCCGGCGGCCGGGCAGGGGGGTCTGCTGGACGCGCTGCGGGCGGCCGGTGAGGAGGAACGGCGGGCGCTGCTCACCGAGCGGTTCACCGCGCTGGCCGGCACGGTGCTGCGGGTGCCGGTCGAGCAGATCGACCCGGCGGCCGGGCTCGGCGGCCTCGGCCTGGACTCGCTGCTCGCGATGGAGCTGCGGGCCCGCCTGAGCGGCGAACTCGGCGTCACCCTCCCGGTGGTGGCGCTGCTCGGCAACGCCCCGGTGGCCGAGCTGGTCGCCCGGCTGCAGGAGTCGCTGGCCGAGCTGCTGGACGAGGACCCGGACGGCCCGGGCGCGGCCGAGGCCGAGCGCCACGAGGACGCGTCGGCCTATCCGCTGACCCAGAACCAGAAGGCGCTCTGGTTCCTCAAGCAGCTCAACCCGGACGGCTTCGCCTACAACATCGGCGGCGCCGTCGAGGTCCGGGTGGAACTGGAGCCCGAGCTGATGGCCCTGGCCTTCCGGGCCATGGTCGAGCGCCACCCGAGCCTGCGGGCCAACTTCGTGCTGGACGGCGGCCGGGCCGTGCAGCGGATCTCCGCCGCGGTGGAGCCGGACTTCGGGGTCTTCGACGTCGAGGGCCTGGCCTGGGACGACATCCACGCGATGATCGTCCGCGAGTACCGCAAGCCGTACGACCTGGAGCGGGACCCGCTGGTGCGGTTCCGGCTGTTCCGGCGCGGCCCGGCCCGCTGGGTGATCATGAAGGCCGTCCACCACATCATCTCGGACGCGATCTCCACCTTCACCTTCATCGAGGAGTTGCTCGCCGTCTACGAGGGGCTGCGCCGCGGCCGGGCACCCGAACTGCCCCCGGTGGCCGCCCGCTACCTGGACTTCCTCAACCGGCAGAACGCCTTCCTGGCCGGCCGCGAGGCGCCGAGGATGCTGGAGTACTGGCGCTCTCACCTGCCCGCCGAGGTGCCGATCCTCAGCCTGCCCACCGACAAGCCGCGCCCGGCGGTGCAGACCCACAACGGCGCCTCCGAGTTCTTCGTGCTGGACGAGGAGCTCAGCGCCCGGGTGCACGCGCTGGCCCGCGAGCACAACGTCACCGTCTTCATGGTGCTGCTCAGCGCCTACTACCTGCTGCTGCACGCCTACGCGGGGCAGGACGACGTCATCGTCGGCAGCCCGGTGACCGGCCGCACCGACGAGGAGTTCGCCGGCGTCTACGGCTACTTCGTCAACCCGCTGCCGCTGCACGTCTCGCTGGCCGGCGCGCCGACCGTCCCCGAGCTGCTGGACCGGGTGCGGAGCACGGTGCTCGGCGGGCTCGACCACCAGGAGTACCCGTTCGTGCTGCTGGTGGAGAAGCTCGGGCTGCAGCACGACCCGAGCCGCTCGGCGGTCTTCCAGGCGATGTTCATCCTGCTCCACCACAAGGTGGCCACCGAGAAGTACGGCTACCACCTGGAGTACATCGAACTCCCCGAGGAGGAGGGCCAGTTCGACATCACCCTGTCCGCCTACGAGGACGAGGCCGAGCACCGCTTCCACTGCGTCTTCAAGTACAACACCGACCTCTTCCTGCCCGGGACGATGGCCCGGATGGCCGGCCACTACGTCAACCTGGTCGAGGCGCTGACCACGGCCGGCCCGGAGCGGGCCGCCACCGGCCTCGAACCGCTCGGCCGCGAGGAGCGCTCCGTGGTGCTCCGGCGGTGGAGCGGCGCCGACCGGCGGGTGCCCTTCCCGGAGCCGGTGCACGAGCTGGTGCTGCGCGCGGCGGCGGCCGACCCGGCGGCTCCCGCGGTGGCGGCGCCGGCCGAATCCGGCCCGACCGCCCGGCTGTCCTACGGCGAGCTGGCCGAGCGCTCCCGGCGGGCCGCCGCCCGGGGGAACGCGCTCGGCGCCGGGCAGGGCG
>NZ_BAAAKJ010000135.1:18575-34203 GCF_039527695.1 Kitasatospora putterlickiae | reverse complement strand
GCGGGCCGCGCCGTGCTGGACGCCGACGAGGGGGCCCCGCGGTGGCGCGCCACGCTGGGCGTCGCCCTGCCGCCGGTCCTGCTCACCCTGGCGCTCTGCCTCTACGGCATCGGGGACCGCCAGCTCTGGCGGGACGAGCACGCCTCCTGGTGGGCGGCCACCCTGTCCTGGTCCGACCTCGGCGCGCTGCTCGGGAACATGGACCTGGTGCTGGCGCCCTACTACGTGCTGCTGCGCCTGTGGATCGCCGTCGCGGGCGACTCCGAGGCCGCGCTGCGGCTGCCCTCGGCGCTCGCCATGGCCGCCGCCGCCGGCTGTGTGGCCCTGCTCGGCCGGCGTCTGCTCTCACCCCGGGCCGGGCTGCTCGGCGGCCTGCTGTTCGCCGTCTGCCCCGCGATCACCTGGTACGGCCAGGACGCCCGCCCGTACGCCTTCGCCGTGCTGGCGGCGGCCGGCAGCACCCTGCTGCTGACCCGGCTGGTCCAGGACCGCCCGGGGCCGGTGCCGGCCGCGCCGCGCGCCGTCCCGCTCGCCTGGGCCGGTTACGGGCTCACCGTGGTCGCCATGGGACTGACCCATGTGGTGACGCTGATGGTGCTGCCCGGCCACCTGCTGCTGGTGGCCCGCGAGTTCCGCCGCGCACCGGCCGCGCCGGACGACGGCGGCACGCGCTGGGTCCTGCTCGGCCGCTGGGCGCTGGCCTCGGCGGGGGCGGTGCTGCTGCTGAGCCCGCTGCTGCTGCTCGGCGCCGGCCAGAGCGGGCAGATCGCCTGGAACGAGCGGGACTGGGACGACCTCGGCATGCTGGTCACCGACCTGGCCGGGTCCGCCGCGTTCGGCTGGACGCTGCTGGTGGCCGCCGTGCTGGGCGCGGTGAGCCTGCTGGTGCTGCGCCAGCGGGGCGCCGGTCTGCTGATCTGCTGGGCGCTGCTGCCGGTGCTGCTGACCCTGGGGACGGCGCACTGGCTGCACCTGTTCCTCGCCCGCTACCTGCTCTTCACGGTGCCCGCCTGGGCCCTGCTGGGCGCCGAGGCGGTCGGGCGGCTGCCCGGCCTGGTCTCCCGGTTCACCGCCTCGGGGACGCCGCCGCGCTGGGTGGCCGGGCCGGCCCCGCTGGTGGCGGCCGTCGCGCTGGCCGGCGTGCTCGCCTGGCCCGCGCAGGCGTCCGTGCGCGCGGACCTGCCCGGCGAGGCGGACGCCCCGGCCGCCGCCCGGCTGATCGGCGAGGGCGTGCGCCCGGGCGACGGCGTGGTGTACGAGCCGGGCAGCTCGCTGCGCCGCTCCCTGGCCTACGAGCTGCGCGGCCGCCCGGCGCCCGCGGACGTGCTGCTGTCGGTCTCCGCCGAGCGGGCCGGCAGCTTCGGCGCGCTGGAGTGCGAGGAGCCGGCCCGCTGCCTGGCCGGCACCCGGCGGGTCTGGCTGCTGGTGGCCGGCAACGACCGCCGGCCGTTCGGCGCCGTCTCGGACAAGGTGGCCAAGGAGCTGAACGGCTTCCGCCCGGTCCGCACCGAGAACCTGCCCCACCTGCGGCTGGTGCTGCTGGAGCGCAAGACCGGGTGACCGGTCAGAAGGCCAGGCTGTACACCATCAGGTCGACGCCGGGGATCGGCGACCAGTCGCGCTCCGGGGCGCGGCGGAAGCCGACCCGCTCGTAGATCCGGTGCGCGGTGGTCATCTCCGGCTGGGTGGAGAACGCCATGCCGGTCAGGCCGAGTTCGCGGCTGCGGGTGAGCGCGGCGCGCACCAGGGCCTCGCCGGTGCCCCGACCGCGCGCGGCCGTGGCGGTGGCGAGCATCCGGATCTCGCCCTCCTCGGGGGTGGCGATGTCCGCCCACGGGGTGCCGCCGACCGCGAAGGTGACCGAGCCGAGGACCGTGCCGTCGGACGCGTCCACCGCGACCAGCAGTTCGGCCTCGGCGGCCCGGGTGGCCGCGTCGGCCAGCCGGTGCGCGTACGGGCTCCCGGGGGAGGTGAAGCCGCCGCCGACGAAGGCCTCGACGGTTATGCGGCCGGCTTCCTCGAACTCCTCGGCGCGGGCCGGGCGGATGACGATGTCCATCCGGTCAGTGTGCCGGAATCGCACGGCACGGTGCTGAGCGGGGTGCGGGCCTCCGCTTCGAGGGCGATGACGGCGGTGGCGGTGGAGGTGGCGGGGTCGGCGGACGGGCGGAGCGAGGCGGCGGGCAGGGTGCCGTAGAGCCGGTCCGGCAGGGCGGGGTCGTGCGGGTAGCCGCCCGGACGGTGCCAGTTGTCGCGTCCGGTGGCCTTCTGCCGCGCCACCTCCCGCCCGATCAGGCCGCCGAGCAGGCCGAAGCCGCCGACGGCCCCGAGCAGGGCGAGTGCGCTGGCGAGCGTGTCGGAATCCATGGGTCCACTCTCCCGGCGGCGCGGATCCGGGGCGAGTGGCAGGAATGCCCGATGCCATCGAAAAACTGCCAGCGGGCGGGTTACCCTGGCGGCATGCTGAAGAACGTCGTGGCCGTCGTCATGGAGGACGTCCATCCCTTCGAACTGGGCGTCGCCTGCGAGGTGTTCGGCCTCGACCGGAGCGGGGAGGGGCTGCCCGCCTACGACTTCGCGATCGCCGGCGCCCGCCCGGGCCCGCACCGCACCCACGCCGGCTTCGCCATCGACGTCCCGCACGGTCCCGAACGGCTCGCCGCCGCCGACCTGGTGGTGGTCACCGCCTCCTCGCTGAGCGCCGACTACCCGGCGCCGCTGCTGGACGCGCTGCGGGCGACCGTCGAGCGCGGCGCCCGGGTGCTGTCCATCTGCAGCGGCGCCTTCGTGCTGGGCGCCGCCGGCCTGCTGGACGGCCGCCGGGCCACCACGCACTGGCGGTACACCACCGACCTGGCCGCCCGCCATCCGAGGACCACGGTCGAGCCGGACGTCCTCTACGTGGACGACGACCCGGTGATCACCTCCGCCGGCACGGCGGCCGGCATCGACGCCTGCCTGCACCTGGTGCGCAAGGCGCAGGGCGCCGAGGTGGCCCGGGCGATCGCCCGCCGGATGGTGGTGGCGCCGCACCGCGAGGGCGGGCAGGCCCAGTTCGTGCACCGGCCGCTCCCGGAGGGCGACGGCGAGTCGCTCGCCCCGCTGCTCGACTGGATGCGCCACCACCTGGACGAGGGGACGAGCGTCGAGCAGCTGGCCGCCCGGGTCCACATGTCGCCGCGCACCTTCGCCCGGCGCTTCCACCAGGAGACCGGCACCACCCCGCACCGCTGGCTGACCGGGCAGCGGCTGCTGCTCGCCCAGCGGCTGCTGGAGTCGACCACCGAGCCGGTGGACGCCATCGCCACCCGCTGCGGCTTCGGCAACGCGGCCACCCTGCGGCACCACTTCGGCCGCCGGCTGGGCACCACGCCGCTGGCCTACCGCCGCTGCTTCGCCGAGCCCGCCGCAGCGGTCGCCGTGCGGGTCTAGGCGGGTCCAGGCGGGCCCAGGCGGGGCTAGGACGGGCTCAGCCCGCGTCCTCCAGGTGCCCGGTGTGGTTCCAGCGGTCCGGCCGCAGCCGGCCGCCCTCGGCCCGCCAGACGCTCGCCGAGCAGTTGCGCACCGGCTCCAGCGCGGTCAGCTGCTCCTCGGTGAGCCGGTCCAGCACGTACCGGAGCATGAGCACCGTGCAGTCGTGCGCGACCACCAGCACCGGCCGCCCGGCCTCCTCCGCGCCGATGTCGCGCAGCACGCTGCGCACCCGCAGCGCCACGTCCGCCCAGGACTCGCCGCCGGGCGGGCGGTAGTACAGCTCGCCCATCTTCCGCCGCCGGGCGGCCTCCTCGGGGTGCCCGGTCTCGATGGCCGCCTTGGGCAGCATCTCCAGGACGCCGAGCTCGCGGTCGCGCAGCCGCTCGTCGTAGCGGACGGCGAGCGAGACCGGGACGGCGCCGAGGCCGGCGGCCTGGGCGAGCGCGATCCGGGCGGTCTCGGCGGTGCGCACGTAGGGCGAGCACCAGACGCTGCGCGGCCGGTCGGCGCTGGGCAGCGCGGCCCACCAGCGGCCGAGCGCGTGGGCCTGCTGCTGGCCGTGCAGGGAGAGCGGGATGTCCGCGTCCCGGCTGGTGATCGGCACGGTGAGCGCGCCGGCCGCCTCGGCGAGCTGGAACTCGACGTTGGCGGTGGACTCGCCGTGGCGGGTGGCGACCAGGACCGAGGGGAGGGGCGGCGGTCCGAGGGCCGTGGTGGCCGCGACGGCGCCGGCGGTCCGGTGCGGGCCGGCCGGCCGGTGCCGTCCGTCGGTGTGGTGCTGGCCGTTGAGGGTGGTGCCGAGTTCTGCCATCTGCCGCCGCTCCCCGTGGGTCGTTCAGTTGCCGGCCGGTTGTCGGTCCGGTCTGGTTGGTGCCCTGAGTGTGGTGCCCTAAGCACGCGGCCGTTCATACATATGATCGCGCCGCCCCCTCCAGTGTTGATGGAGGAGACGGCGCGACCACAGGGCGCGTGAGGCGTATCAGTGCGCCGCTACGGGCTCCGGCGCGTTCTCCGGTGCCTCGTCGCCGCCCTCGGCGCTGTAGTCGCCCGGCCGGGTCTCGTCCGGGCCGTCCGGCGCCTTGACGGCGCGCAGGACCAGCGTGAGCGCCACCGAGACCAGCAGGTTGAGGACGAAGGCGGTGAGGCCGATGTAGCCGATCTCGCCGATGCCGGGGATCTCGGCCGCGTTCCCGCCGAAGTGCTTGGTCTTGGGACTGGCGATCCCGTACGCCTCCCAGGTGCCGTAGACCATGCCGGCCGCCCAGCCGGCGAGCAGCGCCCAGTGGTGGAACCAGCGGGTGAACAGGCCGCCGACGATCGAGACGAAGGTCTGCAGGATCCACAGGCCGCCGAGCAGCTGGAGGTTGATCGCCGCCTGCTTGTCCATGCCGAGCACGAAGACCAGCGCGCCGACCTTGACCAGCAGCGAGACCAGCTTGGCGACCCGGGTCTCGTCGGCCGGGGTCGCGGCGGGCCGCAGGTACTCCTTGTAGACGTTGCGGGTGAAGAGGTTCGCCGCCGCGATGGACATGATCGCCGCCGGGACGAGCGCGCCGATGCCGATCGCGGCGAAGGCGACGCCGGTGAACCAGTCGGGGAACATGTTCTCGAACAGCTGCGGCACCGAGAGCTGGGTGTTGAAGTTCTTGTCGCCCTTGCCGACCCCGGCGGCGATCGCCATGTAGCCGAGCAGCGCCAGCAGGCCCAGCATCAGCGAGTACGCGGGCATGATCGCCATGTTCCGGCGCACCGTGTTGCGGGACCGGCTGGCCAGGACGCCGGTCACCGAGTGCGGGTACATGAACAGCGCCATCGCCGAGCCGAGCGCCAGCGTGGCGTACGTCCACTGCTTGTTCTCCGGCACGGTGAGCGAGCCGGCCGACTTGGGGGCGCTGAACCGCTCGCCGACCGCGTCGAAGATGTGGCCGTAGCCGCCCAGCCGGATCGGGATGTAGATCACCGCGACGATGATCACCAGGTAGACCAGGGCGTCCTTGACGAAGGCGATCAGCGCCGGCGCGCGCAGCCCGGAGGAGTAGGTGTACGCGGCGAGCACGCCGAAGGCGATGAACAGCGGCAGGTCCTTGACGAACCAGTTGGCGCTCTCGCCCCCGCCGACGCCCAGCACGTCCAGCACGGCCTGGATGCCGACCAGCTGGAGCGCGATGTACGGCATGGTGGCGAGGATGCCGGTCAGCGCCACCATCAGCGACAGCGGCCGGGAGCCGTAGCGCCCGCGCACGAAGTCGGCCGGGGTGACGTAGCCGTGCACCCGGGAGACCGACCAGAGCCGGGGGAGGAAGAGGAAGACCAGCGGGTAGGCGATGATCGTGTAGGGGACGGCGAAGAAGCCCGCGGCGCCGGTCGCGTAGACGGCGGCGGGGACGGCGACGAAGGTGTACGCGGTGTAGAGGTCGCCGCCGAGCAGGAACCAGGTGACCCAGGTCCCGAAGCTGCGCCCGCCGAGGCCCCACTCGTCGAGGTGGAGCGCGTTGTCGGCGCGCCGCCACCGGGAGGCGAGGAAGCCCATCACGGTGACCAGCAGGAAGAAGAGGACGAATACCGCCAGCGCGGGCACGTTGACCCCGTTCACCGGGCGCCACCCGCCTTCCGCGCCCGGGCGGCCCGGCGGGCCTTCTCGTCCCGGTTGACCAGCAGGTAGGCGGCGACCGTGAAGACGGCCGAGACCGGCACCCAGAGCAGCTGGTACCAGTAGAAGAAGGGGACGCCGCCGGCCTCGGGCCCGGTCTTGTCGTACGAGCCCACCCAGAGCATCGCGACGATCGGCACCAGCAGGGCGAGGACGGCCAGCACCCGTTCGGGGGTGACCACCGGGAGGTCGGGTCCTCCCGGTTGGTCTGGCTCGGGCATGACAGGTCGGTCGGTGAGGTCTGACGACATGGTTCGGCTCCGCTCCGGAGGGTTCACCTCGCCGGCGCCGCAACCCCCGGGGAAGCGTGCGCCCCCGGTGGTCCGCCGAGCAGCACCTCTGGTGATCGGCAGTCAGTACGGATGCGGAATCTAGAGCATCGCGTGATCCGTGTCACCGGATCCGGGACGACTTCCCGCCATCCGGGCCCCGTGCGCGCCCGGGCCACGCAACGGGCCCCGGCGCGCGCTACTCGCACGCCGGGGCCCGGGAGCGCGTACGCGCCGGGTCGGACTACTCCGGCCGCTTGAGCCGGGTGATGAACTTGTAGCGGTCGCCGCGGTAGATGGAGCGCACCCACTCGACCGGGTCCCCGTCCGGGTCGAAGGAGTGCCGGGAGAGCTGGAGCATCGGCAGTCCGAGGTCGGAGCCGAGCAGTCCGGCCTCGCGCGGGTTGGCGAGGGTGGTCTCGATGGTCTCCTCGGCCTCGGCCACGGTCACCCCGTAGACCTCGCGCAGGGCGGTGTAGAGCGAGTTGTGCTTGGCCAGGTTGCGGCGCAGCGCGGGGAACCGCTTGGCGGACAGGTGGGCCACCTCGATCGCCATCGGGTCGCCGTTGGCCAGGCGCAGGCGCTCGATCCGCAGCACGCGGCCGCCGGGCTTGATGTCCAGCAGCGGGGCCAGCCGGTCGTCGGCGGAGATGTAGCCGATCTCGATCAGCCGGGAGGTGGGCTCCAGGCCCTGGGCGCGCATGTCCTCGGTGTAGGAGGTGAGCTGGAGGGCCTGGGCCACCTTGGGCTTGGCGACGAAGGTGCCCTTGCCCTGGATGCGCTCCAGCCGCCCCTCGACGACGAGCTCCTGCAACGCCTGCCGGACGGTGGTGCGGGAGGTGTCGAACTGCGCGGCCAGTGCCCGTTCGGGAGGAACGGGGGTGCCGGCGGGCTGGGTCTCGGTAAGCTGCAGGAGGTGGCGCTTGAGGCCGTAGTACTTCGGTACCCGGGCCGTCGGGTCCGCGCCGCCCTGCGGGGCGGGATTCCTCACCTGGGGGTCGTTGACCTGGGCCGTGGTGCCCCCGTCGCTGCTCATCGGACCTGTCTCCCGCTTCTCCCAGAGCTCTCGCGAAGCCCCACCGCATGATTAACGGCTCACATCGTTGCATGTATGGCTACGGAACGAATACCTCATCACGCGATGAACAGGGTGCGGTGTCGGCTTGATAACGGGTGGTCCGGATCGGTCGAACAGCCGTTGACACGCCCATTGGTCTAGGCCAAGCTCCAGGCATCTGGTCTACACCACTAGGCCGGTCACTATGAATCCCCCCACCCGTTCGCTGGAGTCGCGGCACCATTCCTCCCACCTTGTGTGGGTATGCCGCCACGGCCACCCGACGGGGGTAACCAGGCATCCCTCAGGAGGATGGCGTGAAGCGTCAGCTCATCGCGGCGGTCGGCGTCGCGGCCATGGTTGTTGGTCTCGCGGCTTGCGGCTCGGACGCCAAGAAGGAGGGCGACTCGGGCAGCTCGGCCGCCGCGTCCTCGGACAAGAAGGACTACAACGGCAAGACGCTCAAGGTCTGGCTGATGAGTGGCTCGGCCCCCAAGGGCTGGACCGACTCGGTCAAGTCCGAGTTCGAGACGACCTTCCCCGGCTCGAAGCTCGAGTTCCAGGAGCAGCAGTGGGACGGCATCGGCCAGAAGATCACCGCCGCGCTCTCCGAGGGCTCTGTCGACGTCGTCGAGGTCGGTAACACCCAGACCGCGGGCTACGCGGCCTCGGGCGGCCTGCTCGACATCACCAAGGACAAGGCGTACCTGGGCGGCGCCGACTGGGCCAAGAACCAGAACGAGGCCGCGATCCTCGACGGCAAGCAGTACGCCGCCCCGTGGTGGGTCTCCAACCGCGTGGTCGCCTACAACAAGGACCTGTGGAAGGCCGCCGGCCTCGCCGAGGCGCCGAAGACCCTCGACGAGTTCTACGCCGACCTTGAGAAGCTCAAGGCCACCCCGGGCGTCGAGGACGCGATCTACATGCCGGGCCAGGAGTGGTACGTCTACTTCGGCCTGCTCGCCGCCGAGGGTGGCAACCTCGCCAAGAAGGAGGGCGACAAGTGGGTCGGCGGCCTGTCGTCGCCCGAGGCCCAGCGCGCCTTCGAGACCTACAAGAAGCTGCAGAGCTACTCGAAGGCCCCGAAGGACAAGGACGAGGCCACCCCGCAGCAGAAGGACGTCTTCGCCAAGGGCAACGTCGGCGCCATGATCGGCCTCGGCTGGGAGCTCCCGAAGGAGGAGGAGCTGTCGGCGAGCAAGATCGGCTTCTTCCCGCTGCCGGGCAAGACCGCTGACAAGCCCTCCGGTGTGTTCCTCGGTGGCTCGAACCTGGCCATCTCCCAGAACAGCAAGAACACCGACATGGCCAAGGACTTCCTGAAGGTCGCCCTCAACGACAAGAACGAGGGTCTGGTCGCGGCCGCCGGCAACATCCCGAACAAGGAGTCGCTGGCCGGCCAGGTCACCGGTGACTTCGCCAAGGCCGCCGTGCCGGCCGCGAAGCAGGGTGCGATCACCCCGAACACCCCGAACTGGGCCAGCGTCGAGGACAAGCCGAACCCGATCAAGGAGTTCCTGACCGCGGCCCTGCAGGGCGGCGAGTACGCCGCCACCGCCAAGAAGTACGACGACGAGATCGCGAAGCGGCTCAACCAGAAGCAGTAAGCAATCGAGCGGCGTCGCTCACCGGCTCCCGGCGGGGGGCCGGTGGGCGGCGCCTGTCCGTCGTGGTCGGGTATTGAGGAAGTGAGAACGATGGCTGTGCATTCCGAGCGGGTGCACACACAGTCTCCGGATTCAGGGAAGGCTGCTGTGGCCACTATCAAGACGAGCGCCGGTGGTGGCGGCGCCAAGGGCACCCCGAAGAAGAGCGCGAGATCGGCGGACGGCCGTAGCTTCGGCGCCAAGGCCGCCCCTTATCTGCTCCTGCTGCCGGCCACCGTGGCGACGCTCGCCCTGCTCGGCTGGCCGCTGGTCAAGACTGTCCTGCTGTCGTTCCAGAACCTCAACAGGCGCCAGCTCGTCATGCACCTGACCGAGTGGAACGGCTTCGACAACTACACGGAGCAGCTGACCGACCCGGACTTCTGGGCGGTCACCGGACGCACGGTCGCCTTCACCCTGGTGAACGTCGTGCTGATCATGGCCGGCGGCACCCTGATCGGCCTGCTGCTCAACCGCCTCGGCAAGGCGATGCGCCTGGTGCTCTCGGTCGGCCTGCTGATGGCCTGGGCGATGCCGGTGGTCGCCGCGACCACCGTCTACTCCTGGCTGTTCGACCAGCAGTGGGGCGTCGTCAACTGGTTCCTCGACAAGCTCGGCTGGCACTCGATGGCCGACTACAACTGGATGAGCGACCAGTACTCGACGTACTTCGTGATCATCCTGCTGATCGTCTGGCAGTCGATCCCGTTCGTCGCGTTCAACATGTACGCGGGTCTCACCACGATCCCGAAGGAGCTGTACGAGGCCGCCCGGATGGACGGCGCGGGCGCCTTCAAGATCTTCGGTTCGGTGATCTTCCCCAACCTGAAGCCCTTCTTCCTGGCCACGAGCTTCCTTGAGGTCATCTGGGTGTTCAAGGCCTTCACCCAGGTCTACGCGATCAACGCGGGCGGCCCGGAGAACCTCACCCGGAACCTGCCCGTGCACGCCTTCCTTGAGGGTTCCTCGGGCCAGCACTACGGCGTCGGCTCCGCGATCGCCGTGCTTACCATCCTGATGCTGGGCGCCCTGATGGCGTACTACTTCCGCATCATGCTCAAGCAGGAGGACGAGCTGTGAGGCGCTCACTCATCGGACGCACCTGGCCGAACGTGCTCGCGGTCGTCCTCTTCGTCTTCTTCATCTTCCCCGTCTACTGGATGGTCGCGACGTCCTTCAAGAAGGACAGCGACATCATCAGCAAGACGCCGGTCTTCATCCCGTTCCAGGGGACGCTGGACCACTACGTCAAGGCGATCGACGCCAAGCACTTCTGGACCTACGTCACCAACAGCTTCGTCGTCACCGTCGGCGCCGTCCTGGCCTCCCTGGTGATCGCGACGCTCGCCTCCTTCGCCATCGCCCGGATGAAGTTCCGCGGCCGCAAGACCTTCGTCCTGGTCGTGATGGTCGCGCAGATGGCGCCCTGGGAGGTCATGACCATCGCGGTCTACATGATCTCGCGCGACAACAACATGCTGAACAGCCTGCTGCCGCTGACCCTCTTCTACATGATGATGGTCCTGCCCTTCACGATCTGGACGCTGCGCAGCTTCATCGCCGCGGTGCCCAAGGAGCTGGAGGAGTCGGCGATGGTGGACGGCTGCACCCGCACCCAGGCCTTCGTCAAGGTGATCTTCCCGCTGCTGGCCCCCGGCCTGATGTCGACCTCGCTGTTCGGCTTCATCACCGCGTGGAACGAGTTCCCCCTCGTCCTGATCCTCAACAAGGAAGAGGGCCAGGGGCAGACCCTCCCGCTGTGGCTGTCCTCCTTCAAGACCGCCTTCGGCAACGACTGGGGTGCCACCATGGCCGCGTCCACGATGTTCGCCATCCCGGTGCTGATCCTGTTCGTCTTCCTGCAGCGCAAGGCGGTCGGTGGCCTCACCGACGGCGCCGTGAAGGGCTGATCCCCCGTGAGCATCCTCGTTCCCACCCTCCCGGCCTCGGACCAGTTGCACCGCGACGCGCTGACCGTCCTGCAGCCCGGCTTCGTCGGCACCGAGCCGCCGGAGTGGCTGCGCCGCCACCTGGCGGCCGGCCTGGGCTCGGTCGCGCTCTTCGACCGCAACGTGGCCGACCTCGGCCAGCTCGCCGCGCTCACCGCCGCGCTGCGGGCCGAGAACCCCGACGTGCTGATCGCCATCGACGAGGAGTCCGGCGACGTCACCCGGCTGGAGGCGGGCTCCGGCTCGTCCTGGCCGGGCAACCTCGCCCTCGGCGCCATCGACGACCCGGAGCTGACCCGCGACGTCGCCCGTGAGCTGGGCCGGGCGCTGGCCGCCGCCGGCGTCAACTACAACTGGGCGCCCACCGCGGACGTCAACTCCAACCCGCGCAACCCGGTGATCGGCGTGCGCTCCTTCGGCGCCGACCCGGAGCTGTGCGCCCGGCACACCGCCGCCTGGGTGGAGGGCCTGCAGTCGGCCGGTGTCGCGGCCTGCTCCAAGCACTTCCCGGGCCACGGCGACACCGCCGTCGACTCGCACCACGGCCTGCCGGTCATCGACGTCGACCTGGACGTGCTGCGCGCCCGCGACCTGATCCCGTTCCAGGCCGCGATCGCCGCCGGGACCAAGGCCGTCATGACGGCCCACATCATGATCCCGGCGCTCGACCCCAAGCTGCCCGCCACGCTCAGCCCGGCCGTGCTGCGCGACCTGCTGCGCGCCGCCCCCGAGGACGGCGGCCTCGGCTACCAGGGCCTGATCGTCAGCGACGCGATCGAGATGGGCGCCATCGCCGACACCTTCGGCATGGGCGAGGGCACCGTGCTGGCCCTGGCGGCCGGCGCGGACGCGATCTGCGTGGGCGGCGGCCTGGCCGACGAGGACACCGTGCTGATGCTGCGTGACGCCATCGTGGCGGGCGTGGCATCGGGCCGGCTCCCGGAGGAGCGGCTCGCCGACGCGGCCGCCCGGGTGCGCGCGCTCGGCAGCTGGGGCCGGATCGCGGCCCAGGGCGAGCGGCCGGAGGCGGACCTCGCGGTCGGCCTGCGGGCGGCCCGCCGGGCGCTGCGGGTGGTCCGCGCGCCGGGCCGGGAGGTGCTGCCGGTGACCGAGCGCCCGTTCGTGGTCTCGTTCTCCGCCCAGCCGAACATCGCCGTCGGCGACGTCACCCCGTGGGGTGTGGCGGACATGCTGGCCGACCGCTTCCCGGGCACCCGGACCCGCGAGGTCGGTCCGGAGGCCGCCGAGGCCGGGGTGCTGGACGCGGTGGTGGCCGAGGTGCTGGCCGGGGCCGCCGACCGCCGCCTGGTGCTGGTGGTCCGCGACGCCCACCGCCACGACTGGATGACGGCCGCGCTGGCCCGCCTGGTGGCGGCCCGCCCGGACGCCGCGGTGGTCGAGATGGGCCTGCCGCAGTCCGAGCCGGTCGGCGCGCTGTACGTCGCCACCCACGGCGCCGCCCGGGTCTGCGGGCTGGCCGCCGTCGAGGTCCTCACCGGACAGTCGGGGACGATCGGCTGAGTCCCCGTCGGACCGTCACGCCGCGTGCCGGGAGGCATTCGGCCAAAGGGCCCGTCATGCGCATGTCGCATGGCGGGCCTCGGCGTTTTTCGGCCGGTTGACGCCCTGTGACCTGCGGCTTCGCAAGATGACGATGTTCCCTCAAATCGCCCTTAAGGCAGCCTTAAGTTCTACATAGGGTGACGGTCGAACAACTGATCGCCACGCGGTACAACAGGTCTGCAACGGCCGTGCCTGCCAGGCCATTTGGCGTTGACACCAACTGTGGTCTAGGCCAGGCTCCAATCCATCCGGTTCGAATTTCAATTTGGCCGGATGTGGTATTGGCCCACCCCGAAGCTCTTCGCCGCCCCTCCCTGGACACGGTCCCGTCGGGCGCCGGCGCGCCGCCGGCGGGCACCAGCTCTAAAACACCCTCGGAGGATGGCGTGATTAAGCGTCGGTTCATGGCGACGGTCGGCATCATGGCGCTGGCCGCCGGACTGACGGCGTGTTCCTCGGGCGGCTCGGCGTCCGACGACGCGAAGAGCGCGTCGGCGGACCCCGCGGCCGCGACCGGCACCGTGACGGTCTGGCTGATGGACGACGCCCAGAAGAACTGGCCCGACCTCGTCCAGCGGGTCAACGACGAGTTCGCCGCCAAGTACCCGAACGTGACCCTCAAGCTCGCCTACCAGGGCTGGGCCGACAAGGTGGCCAAGCTCGACAAGGCGATCGTCGACGGCAACGCCCCGGACGTGGTCGAGCTGGGCAACACCGAGACCATGAAGTATGTGCTCTCCGGTGCGCTGGCGCCGGTGGAACGCACCACCTTCGACAACGCCGACACCTGGATCAAGGCGCTCGCCAACACCTGCACCTACCAGGACAAGCTCTGGTGCGTGCCGTACTACGCGGGCGCCCGGGTCGCGATCTACAACTCGGCGGCCTTCCAGCAGGCCACCGGCAGCGCCGACTTCCCCAAGACCGAGGACGAGCTGCGTTCGGCACTCGACAAGATCGCGGAGAAGAACAAGGCCGACAAGACCTTCTCCCCGCTCTACCTGCCTGGTTCGTTCTGGTACGCCGCGATGAGCTACGTCTCCGCGTACGGCGGCGCCATCGCCCGCTTCGACAGCGGCGGCATGTGGCACGGCACCCTGAACGACCCCAAGTCCCAGCAGGGCATCAACCACTTCATCGACCTGGTGCGCAAGTACAACAAGGGCGACCAGGCGGTCAACGAGCAGAACCAGTACGAGGCGATGGCCCGCGGCCACGCGGCGTCCTTCTACGGCAACGGCTACGAGGCGGCGAGCGTCATCGCGCCGGTCACCGGCGACCCGAGCCTCAAGGACGCGGTCAAGGTCGCCACCATGCCCGGCCCGAACGGCAAGCCGCTGCCGACCTTCATCGGCGGCTCGGCCCTCGCGGTCACCGCGAAGTCGCCCACGGTGCCCCTGGCCACCGACTGGGTCCGGATGTTCACCAGCGCCAAGTCGGAGCAGGCGCTGGCGGACAAGGACATCCTGCCGAACAACCTCACCCAGCTGAACCCGCTGAAGACCAAGCCGGCCACCGCGGCCGCGGCCAACGCGGTGCCGGACGCCTGGTTCACCCCGCTGGCCCCCGGCTGGGGCCTGGTGGAGAAGCAGAAGATCCTGCCCGACATGCTGACCGCCATCCTCCGCGGCAAGTCGGTGGACCAGGCCACCAAGGAGGCGGACGCCGCGATCGACCAGCTCATCAACAAGGCCGGCTGAGCCGCCGTCCCCGGGACGCCGGACCCCCTCCCCGCACCGCCGGGAGGGGTTCCGCGCACGTCCGGACCAGCGGGACCCGCCGCGAGCGCCTCCTCGGATGTGCCCCGGGCGGGCGGCCCCCGTAGGATTGCCGAAGCATTCACCGCAGCGAGTGTGCGGACTCGCCGCCGTAGAGGTCCCCGCCGGGCATTCCCGTCCGGCCGGGGTGGAACCATCTCATCGGAGGCCCCACACGATGTCCGACACGCAGACCGTCCCTGGCCGGATCATGGCGGCGGAGATGGCCGAGCAGCCGGCCGTCCTGCAGCGCATCCTCGACGAGGGCGCCCCCAAGATCTTCGAGATCGCGTCCCGGATCGCCGCCCGCAAGCCGCGGTTCGTCCTCCTGACCGCGCGGGGCACCTCGGACAACGCCGCGCTGTACGCCAAGTACCTGATCGAGATCCTGCTGGGCAAGCCGGCCGGCCTGACCTCGATGTCCACCACCACCGCCTACGGCGCCAAGCCGGACCTGACCGACGTGCTGGTGATCACCGTCAGCCAGTCGGGCGGCTCGCCGGACCTCGTCGCCTCCACCAAGGCGGCCCGCGAGGCCGGTGCCATCACCCTGGCGGTCACCAACAACGCTGGCTCGCCGCTGGCCGAGGTCTCCGAGTTCCACATCGACGTGCTGGCCGGCCCGGAGAAGGCGCTGCCCGCCACCAAGACCTACACCGCCGAGCTGCTCGCCCTCTACCTGCTGGTCGAGGGCCTGCGCGGCGGCGACGGCGCGGCCGCCAAGGACCTGCCGGAGCTGGCCGCCGGCGTCCTGGCCCGCCAGGACGAGGTCAAGGCCCTGGCCGAGCGCTACCGCTTCGCCCAGCGCCTGGTCATCACCTCGCGCGGCTACGGCTACCCCACCGCCCGCGAGGCGGCGCTGAAGCTGATGGAGACCACCTACATCCCGGCCTCCCCGTTCTCCGGCGCCGACCTGCTGCACGGCCCGCTGGCCATGGTCGACAACGTCTCCCCGGTCATCGCGATCGTCCCGGACGGCAAGGGCGGCGAGGCCCTGCAGCCGGTCCTGGACCGCCTGCGCGGCCGTGGTGCCGACCTGGTCGTGGTCGGCCAGCAGGCGCAGGTGGAGGCCGCCTCGGCGGGCTTCGCGCTGCCGGCCGGCGTGCCCGAGGAGGTGCAGCCGATCCTGGAGATCCTGCCGCTGCAGCTGCTGGCCTACGAGGTCACCATCGCCCGCGGCCAGGACCCGGACGCCCCCCGCGCGCTCGCCAAGGTCACCGAGACCCACTGACGCGCCCCGCAACGCCGGAGCCCCCGTCCACA
>NZ_BAAAKJ010000135.1:12879-18558 GCF_039527695.1 Kitasatospora putterlickiae | reverse complement strand
CAGCGGCGCGCCCCTTCGGCTCGGGGCGGGGGCTCTCTGCTATTCGCCCGCTCGCTCCCAGGCTCGGGGCGGGGCTCTCTGCTGCTCGCCCGCTCGCCTCCGGGCCCGGGGCGGGGCCGCCCCGGAGCGGGGCCGGAAAACACTACGGGCCACGGCGCCGACACGGGACCCTCAACCCATGCGGCTCCGCGGCCCGGAGCTGTCGTCGGGCGCCGGTGACGATCGAGAACTGTGCGGGGTCCTCGTTCGACGGCGTCCGACCGAGGAGCGGCAGCGCGCGGTCAGGGCAGTTGCGCGGGTGCCTCTCCTTGGTGCCCTTTCATTGTGGACTAGACCAATCTGGGTTGTCCAGGCCTCGCCGCAAATTGGTCTGGACAACCTGCGGAACGAGGTGCGCGACCCGGGCCGGCGGGGGTGCGCGGGGTCCGTTCGCGCCCCCCTGGAGCTACGCTCGCCCTGTGCCCTCGCTGAACGAACTCGTCCGCCGCCACACCACCCTGACCGGTGCCGATGTGGAGTGGCTGCACATGCTGGTCTCGGAGTGGCAGCTGCTCTCCGACCTCTCCTTCGCCGACCTGGTGCTCTGGATCCCCACCTGGGACGGCATCCGGTACGTCTCGGTCGCCCAGATGCGCCCCAACACCGGCCCGACCTCCTACCAGGACGACATGGTCGGCCACCTCGTCCCGCGCGGCCGCCGCCCGCTGCTGGACGCCGCCTACGACGAGGGGCGGATCGTGCGCGAGGGCGACCCGGAGTGGCGCGAGGAGGTGCCGGTCCGGGTCGAGTCGATCCCGGTGCGGCGCGAGGGCAAGGTGCTCGGCGTGATCGCCCGCAACACCAACCTGCTGACCGTGCGCACCCCCAGCCGGCTGGAGCTCACCTACCTGCAGAGCGCCTCCGACCTCGCCCAGATGATCGCCGCCGGCACCTTCCCCTACCCCGGCGTCGAGCAGGCCGACATGGACGCCGCGCCGCGGGTCGGCGACGGCCTCATCCGCCTCGACGCCGACGGCATCGTCACCTACGCCAGCCCGAACGCGCTCTCCGCCTACCACCGGCTCGGCCTCACCACCGACCTGGTCGGCAGCCACCTCGGCCGGACCACCGCCGACCTCACCCCGCCGTCCCGGGCCGCCGTGCACGAGGCGCTGGTGAAGCTGGCCAGCGGCTGGGCCCCCCGGCAGACCGAGATCGAGGTCCAGGGCGGCGTGGTCACCCTGCGGGCCATCCCGCTCAAGCCCAAGGGCGCCCTGACCGGCTCCCTGGTGCTCTGCCGGGACGTCACCGAGCTGCGCCGGCGCGACCGCGAGCTGATGACCAAGGACGCCACCATCCGGGAGATCCACCACCGGGTGAAGAACAACCTGCAGACCGTCGCCGCGCTGCTGCGCCTGCAGTCCCGCCGGATGGACTCGGAGTCCGGCCGCGCGGCGCTGGACGAGGCGGTGCGCCGGGTCGGCTCGATCGCGATCGTGCACGAGACGCTCTCCCAGGCGCTGGACGAGCAGGTGGCCTTCGACGAGATCGCCGACCGGGTGCTGGCCATGGTGATGGAGCTGTCCCAGGACGGCCGGGTGGCGACCCGCCGCAGCGGCAGCTTCGGCATCCTCTCCGCCGAGGTGGCCACGCCGCTGGCGATGGTGCTGACCGAGCTGCTGCAGAACGCCCTCGAACACGCGTTCGGTCCGAGCGCCTCGGGCAACCTGGAGGTCAGCGCGCTGCGCGGCCGGGCGCCGGCCACCGGCATGGGCTGGTCGGACACCTGGAACGGCGGGGCCCGGCCGGAGGAGTACCTGCTGATCACGGTGCAGGACGACGGCAAGGGCGTGCCGGAGGGCTTCGACCCGCAGCAGGCGGGCAACCTCGGGCTGCAGATCGTCCGGACGCTGGCCACCGGGGAGCTGGGCGGCACCTTCGACATGGTGGCCGGCCCGGACGGCGGCACCAAGGTGGTCCTGGAGATCCCGGTGCGCTGACGCGTGGAGGAGGCGTGCGTCCGGCGCGAGCGCCGGTCGCGCGCTTCTTCACGCCGGGGGTTCCCACGGCGGAGAAACAGAAACGAGGCCCTGTCGACCGGGGGGGGTGGGTCGACAGGGCCTCTCAACCCGTTCCGGCCGTCGGGGGGAGTCGGCCGGAACGGGGGCTCTAGGTGGTGCGACACCAGCCGGTGCGTTGCACACGGTGAGCGCCACAGCTCCACGATATTGCTCTAAGTGAACAGTATCAAGTGGCTGGGCGGGCGGGTGTCGCGAGGCCTCGTCGAACAAGGCCCTTTGTGCGGAAGGCTTCACCAGGAGGTGCAGGGGAAGCCTGTGATCATGTGTTGATCGGTGCTGTGGTTACTGCTGGTACTACGGCGTGTGATCAGGCGGTGCGGGCGCGGTTGCGTGCGGCACGGCGCTTCATGGCGCGGCGCTCGTCCTCGCTCATGCCACCCCAGACGCCGGCGTCCTGGCCGGTCTCGAGCGCCCACTGGAGGCACTGCTCCATGACCGGACAGCGGCGGCACACGGCCTTGGCTTCCTCGATCTGCAGCAGAGCAGGACCGGTGTTCCCGATCGGGAAGAACAGCTCCGGGTCCTCTTCGCGGCAGACAGCGCGGTGGCGCCAGTCCATGGTCGTCCAACTCCTCCTGCCGGCGGGGGTTGCCCGGTCGGCACATCGATGGTCCTTGTGAATGTGAACGCTTTCACGAATCCCGCGACGGCAAAAGAGACCAAAGGCCCACGGGGCCCGGGAGGTCTGTGCTGGGGAGGGATTCGGGCGATTCGAGGGACACCCCGCGGTCGGCCCCCCAGGTTTCGAGGGTTGCCGTCGCTGCGATGTGTCCCGATCGCCATGTAGAGGTTCGCAAACCTCGGGCCCGGATACAACCCCCTTCAGGGAGGAATTTTGGATTCTTCGGTGTCGCCTAGCTCACAGCCGGTACTTCTATGGAGTGAAGGGGGCTTGTGCGTTCGAGAAGAAGGAGGAAAGGCCTTTCTAGTCACACAATCACACGCAGTGCCCGCCGTACGCCTGTGAAACTGACGCGACTCCTGGATCCAAGGTGGTCCCCGTCGACCTGGAACGGGACCGGTTCCTCCGAAACCAAGGTGAAGTGACGGACGTCGTGATAGGAGACGACGTGCTTCCCGGAAGGCCCGTCCGGCGCGACGTCAGCGCTCGAAGGACCGTGCGACCGCAGGATCTGACGGACCGTTCGAGCGGTGCCGAACGCCGTCATCCGGGTGATGCCGAAGACGTCGAGATCGGAGTCGAAGGAGGCGCGCGGCGAGGGGTAGACGGGGCGGTTGCCCAGGAACGTCCACGGCGAGGTGTTGCTGACTATCGCCAGCACCAGGCCCGGTACCGGCTCGCGGCCGGCGAGCTCCAGCGAGACCGGGCCTGATCTGCGCTGCTCACGCTGGGTGATGAAGTGGCGGAGCGCCTGGGTGACGTAGAGCGCGTGCGTGGACTTGCGTCCCGCCCGGCGCTGCTCCTCGACCCGGCCGACCACGCCGGCGTCGAAGCCGAGGCCGGCGGTGAAGGTGAACCAGCGGTCCGGCAGCCCCTCGGTCATCGCCTTGCCCAGCCCGATGCCCCGCTCGCGCCGGTGCTCCAGCGCGTCCAGCAGCGCGCCGGTCGCCTCCACCGGGTCGTTCGGCAGGCCCAGCGCGCGGGCGAACACATTGGTCGAGCCGCCGGGCACCACGGCCAGCCGCGGGATCCGCTCGCCGGGGCCGTGCGCGAGCAGCCCGTTGACGACCTCGTTGACGGTGCCGTCCCCGCCCAGCGCGACCACCAGATCGACCGCGCCGTCCTCCACCGCCTCACGCGCCAGATCGCGCGCGTGGCCGCGGTACTCGGTCTGCGCCACCTCCAGCTTGAGGTCGCTGCGCAGGGCGTGGATCAGCACGTCCCTGGTGCGTCCGCTGGTGGTGGTCGCTTTCGGATTGACGACCAGGAGAGCGCGCATGGGCCCAGCCTACGGGGCGGTACGGACCAACCGGCGGCTACCCTGCTGGAGTGACCGCAGAATCCTCCGCACCCGTACCCGCGCCCGGCACCGACCGGCCGACGGCCCTCACCCTGGGCGCCGCCATCACCGCCGTGGAGGGCGCCGCGCTGGCCGTCGTCGGCGTCTGGGACATGGTCGCCGCGCTGTCCGGCCAGTCGAAGCAGCTCGTCCTGAACGAGTTCGGCGGCCTGGTGATCGTGCTGCTGGGCGTGGCGCCGCTGCTGGCCGCCCGGGCGCTGCTCAGGACCCGCCGCTGGGGCCGCAGTCCCGCCGTGCTGACCAACTCGATCTGCCTGCCGGTCGGGTACTACATGTGGCAGAGCGGCGGGGCGATGGCCGCGGTCGGCGTGGGCGTCTGCCTGCTCGGCCTGGTCGGCATCGGCGCGCTGCTCAGCCCGAAGGCGACGGCGGCCCTCTACGCTCCGCACGAGGGCTGAGCGCGGAGGGCCGCCGCCTTCCACCGTCCTGCTACGACCCGACGGCCGCCACTGAGCGGCCGTCAGTCGTTCCCGGGCCGCTACTCCTCCACGAGGAGCTTCTCCCGCAGCTGCGCCAGGGTCCGGGCGAGCAGCCGGGAGACGTGCATCTGCGAGATGCCCACCTCGGCGGCGATCTGCGACTGCGTCATGTTCCGGAAGAACCGCAGCACCAGGATCTTCTGCTCGCGCGGCGGAAGTTGGGCCAGCAGCGGCTTGAGCGACTCGCGGTACTCGACGCCCTCCAGCGCCTCGTCGGTGGCGCCCAGGGTGTCCGCGACGGCCGGCGACTCGTCGTCGCTGTCCGGCACGTCCAGGGACAGCGTGGAGTACGCGTTGGCGGACTCCAGCCCCTCCAGGACGTCCTCCTCGGAGATCCCCAGGTGCTCGGCCAGCTCGTGCACCGTGGGGGAGCGGCCGTGCCGCTGGGAGAGCTCGCTGGTCGCCGTGGTCAGCGACAGCCGCAGCTCCTGGAGCCGGCGCGGCACCCGGACCGCCCAGCCCTTGTCCCGGAAGTGCCGCTTGATCTCGCCGACGATGGTCGGCGTCGCGTAGGTGGAGAACTCGACCCCGCGCTCGTGGTCGAACCGGTCCACCGACTTGATCAGCCCGATGGTGGCGACCTGGGTCAGGTCGTCCAGCGGCTCGCCCCGGTTGCGGAACCGCCGGGCCAGGTGCTCGACCAGCGGGATGTGCATGCGCACCAGCTGGTTGCGCAGCTCGACGCGCTCCGGGGAGCCGTCGGGCAGCGCCGAGAGCCGCACGAACAGGGCCCGGGCCGCCTCGCGGTCCGGTGCTCCGCTGCGCTGCGGGCCCTGGGCGGGCACCGCCGCGCGCGGCGCCTCGGCGGCGCCCTCGGCCGGTTCGGCCCGTTCGGCGCCTTCGGGGTCGTGGGCGTCCTCGGGGTCCGGGAGGTCCGCGGCCGACGGCACGGGCGGGGGCGACTGATCGGGCGACGACTGGGGCGTCGGCTCGGTCGGCTGGCTCATCCGGTGGGCGTCCTTCGGGTGCGCTTCGTCGGTGGCGGCGAGGCCGGGAACGCTCGCCTGGGTCGGTACGGCAGGGCCCGCCGTCGCGAGGCCGGTACGGTCCAGATCACTCACGGCCATTCCCCCGTTCCGTTCCGGGAGCACCGGGGCGGTCGGCCCCGGTTCGTCTCGTTGGTCGTACCGCCGGGTGGGCGGTACCGGGAGCCGTCCG
>NZ_BAAAKJ010000135.1:0-12834 GCF_039527695.1 Kitasatospora putterlickiae | reverse complement strand
CGGACGGACGACCCTTGTTCGGTGCTGCTCGCCGCGCGGGCGCGGCGGTTCTAATGGGTGGCGGGGCCGCCGCGCTTCTTGTGCAGGCTGATCGACACGGTCTTGTCCTCGGCGACCGCCGACTCGACCTCGCCCGCGAGCGCGGAGAGCACCGTCCAGGCGAAGGTGTCCCGTTCGGGCGCCCGGCCGTCCGTGGTGGGCGCCGAGACGATCACCTTCAGGGAGTCGCCGACCAGCCGGAACTCGCAGGAGAGGACCGAGCCGGGAACGGCCTGCTGGAGGAGGATCGCGCAGGCCTCGTCGACCGCGATGCGCAGGTCCTCGATCTCGTCCAGCGTGAAGTCCAGCCGGGCCGCGAGGCCCGCCGTGGCCGTCCGCAGGACCGAGAGGTAGGCCCCGGCCGCGGGCAGCCGGACCTCCACGAAGTCCTGTACTCCGGGCTCGCCGTCGATCTGGGACACCCTCACCTCCTGGGTGACGCGCTGTGCTTCCGGGCCGGTGGCCGCGGCACTGTCTGTTGCTTGGCTCAACTGCTTCGCCCCAACTGTCCAGAGGGGTGGTGCGGTACGTACCGGTCATACCCTTCGGGGGCTGGCCGGACGCCGCCGTCCGCCCGAGACGTTACCGCGTTCCTGCCCCGGTGCGGGAGTCACTCATGGTAAGGCATCGCGACACAGGGTGGCAGTGGTCTGCACCCGGCCTCCGCGAGCCTCCGGCGTACGCCGTCGGCGCGCCGGTCTCAGCGGGCGCCGGCGGCGGCGAGCGCGTCCCCGGTGAGCCGGTAGACGCTCCAGCCGTCCATCGGCACGGCGCCGAGCGACTTGTAGAAGTTGATCGAAGGGGTGTTCCAGTCGAGCACCGACCACTCCATCCGGGAGTAGCCGCGCTCGACGGCGATCCGGGCCAGTTCCAGCAGCAGCGCCTTGCCGTGGCCGCCGCCGCGGGCCTGCGGGCGGACGTAGAGGTCCTCCAGGTAGATCCCGTGGGTGCCGCGCCAGGTCGAGAAGTTGAGGAACCAGAGCGCGAAGCCGACCGGCTCGCCGGTGCCGTCGTCCTCGGCCATCAGGCCGAACAGCGCCGGGTTGGCGCCGAACAGGGCGTCGTGCAGCTGCTCCTCGGTGGCGACCGCCTCGTGGACGGCCTTCTCGTACTCCGCGAGCTCGCGGATCATGGCGTGGATGACGGGGACGTCGGCGGGGGAGGCGGTGCGGATCATGGTCCCGAGCCTACTGGGCGGGCTCGTTCTCGTCCCAGGCCTGCACGGAGGTCTGGTCGACGATCCGCCCGTCGCGCAGCGCGGCGGTGGAGCTGACCAGCACCCGGACCCCGTCGGGGTAGCGGCAGGACTCCAGGAAGGCGAGGCGGTCGGCCTGGACCACCACCTGTTCCAGGGTGTGGGTCATCTCGCGGCCGTAGCGGTCGTCCAGCATCGCGCCGATCTCGTCCCTGCCGTGCATCACCAGCGGGTGGCTGGGCTGGGTCTTGCGGTCGACCACCCGGAGTTCGGCGTCGTCCGCGTAGAGCGCCAGCAGGGTCCGGGCGTCGGCGCGCTCGATGCCCTCGCGCAGGGCCCGGACGTCGAAGGCGGACGGTGCGGCCATGGTGGTCATCTCTCGCTCCTCCGGTCGGTTCCGTCGGCTCGTACTCTTGAGCGTACGCCCGTCGGAACCGGCCGGAGGGCGGCCGGACGGCGGTGGCGGCGGCCCCGGCTCAGCGGGCCGGGACGGTGCGCAGGTAGTCCGCCAGGGCGGTGATCGCGGCCGGGTTGCGCGGGCTCTCGACCAGGTCGGCGTAGTCGAGGACGAAGATCCGGTCGTTGCGCACCGCCGAGACGCCGGCCAGCGGCGGGAAGGACTTCAGGAACTTCCGCTTCGCCTCGGCGTCCGGGGTGCCGTAGTCGTTGATCACGATCACCTCGGGGTCGCGCTGGACCACGCTCTCCCAGCCCACGGTGGTCCAGGAGTCGGCGACGTCGCCCATCACGTTCCGCCCGCCGGCCTTGGCGATGATCTCCTCCGGGGCGGCGAACCGGCCCGAGGTGTACGGCTTGTCCTCACCGCTGTCGTACAGGAAGACGCCGGGCCGGTGCGCGGGCTCCGGCACGGCGGCGATCCGCGCCTTGAAGTCGGCGATCAGCCGGTCGGCCCGGTCCCGGACGTCGAAGATCTCGCCCAGGTTGGCCAGGTCGGTGTAGAGCGCGTCGAGCGGGGACATCACCCCGCGCTCCGGGCCCTTGCCGCTGCGGCAGGACTCGCTGAGCACGTAGGAGCCGATGCCCAGGCCGGACAGCGTCTGCGGGGTGAAGCCGGTGCCCTCGTCGAAGCCGTAGTGCCAGCCGGCGAAGACCAGGTCGGCCCTGGCGTCCAGCGCGATCTCCTTGGTGATCCGGTCCTTGGAGAGCCAGGTCGCGCGCTGGTAGGAGTCCTTCCAGGCGACCTGCTCCACCCGGCCCTTGTCGTCCGGCATCACGTAGCCGGCCATCCGGTCCTCCAGGCCGAGGGCGAACATCAGCTCGGTGATGCCGATGTCGTTGGTGACCGCGCGGGCCGGCTTCTCCTTGAAGGTGACCTCGGCGCCGCAGTTCTTCACGGTCACCGGATAGTGGGCGGAGGCGTCGGCGGCGCCGTCACCGCTCGGGGCGATCTCGGCGCCGCAGCCGGTGAGCGCGAGGGCGAGCAGGGCGGCGGCGGCAACGGCCTTGGTGCGCATGGGGGTCCTCGGGGAAGGGGCGGGGGCGGGTGGGTTAGGGCAGGCGGTCGAGGAGCAGCTGGACGGCCCCGGTGACCGGGTGCCGCACGGGCGTGGCGCGGACCTTGAACACCTCGGCCAGCAGGTCCGGTTCGAGCACCTCGGCGGGCGGCCCGGAGGCGACGATCCGGCCGTCCTCGATGACGTACAGCAGGTCGCAGTGCCCGGCGGCCAGGTTGAGGTCGTGCAGCGCGGTGAGCACCGTGGGACCGGCCTCCCGGACCAGCGCCAGAACCTCCAGCTGGTGCGCGATGTCCAGGTGGTTGGTGGGCTCGTCGAGGACCAGCACCTTGGGCTCCTGGACCAGCGCGCGGGCGATCAGCACCCGCTGCTTCTCGCCGCCGGACAGGCTCAGGAAGCCCCGGGCGGCCAGGTGCGCCGCGCCGACCCGGCGCAGCGCCTCGGCGCAGCGGTCCCCGTCCCCGGCGGACGGCCCGGCCAGGGCGCCGCGCCGGTGCGGCAGCCGGCCCATGCCGACCACCTCGGCCACGGTGAAGTCGAACTCGGCGGAGTGCTCCTGCGGCAGCGCCGCCACCCGCCGGGCGGCCTCGCGCGGGGCGAGCGCGTGCAGTTCGTCGCCGCCCAGCAGGACGGCGCCGGAGGCGGGCCGCAGCGCCCGGTAGACGCAGCGCAGCAGGGTGGACTTGCCGCTGCCGTTCGGGCCGATCAGGCCGACCACCTGGCCGGCGCGGGCGGTCAGCGTGATGTCGTCGACCAGCCGGACGCCGGCCAGGTCGACCGAGACCCCGTCGACGGCGAGGTCCAGGGCTGCGGGGGAGTCGCTCACCGGCCGCCTCCGAAGGTGTAGCCGCGACGGCGCATCAGCAGCAGGAAGCAGGGCACCCCGACGGCCGCGGTGACCACGCCGACCGGCAGTTCGGCGGGCGCCAGCAGGGTGCGGGAGACGATGTCCACCCAGACCAGCAGCAGCGCCCCGGCGAGCGGCGCGACCAGCAGCACCCGGCGGTGGCCGGCGCCGACCAGCATCCGCACCAGGTGCGGGACCATCAGCCCGACGAAGCCGATCGCCCCGCTGACCGCGACCACGGTGCCGGTGACGGCCGCGGTGACCACGAACAGCTCGCGGCGCAGCCGGTCCGGGTCGACGCCGAGCGAGGCGGCCGTCTCGTCGCCCATGGCCAGCGCGTCCAGCCGTCCGGCGGCGCAGGCCAGGTACGCCAGGCCGGCCAGCACGGTGGCGGCGGCGATCGGCACCGAGCCCCAGGTGGCGCCGCCGAGGCTGCCGAGCAGCCACATCATGGCGGAGCGGGCGGCCTCGCCGCGGGCGGCGGCGAAGACCATCAGCGCCGTCAGCGCGGAGAAGCCGTACGACATCGCGGTGCCGGTGAGCACCAGCCGCAGCGGGGTGAGCCCGTGGGCGGTCCTGGCGGTCAGGTAGACCAGCACCATGGCGAGCAGGGCGGCGGCGAAGGCGGAGGCGGAGAGCGCCCAGACGCCGAGCGAGGCGAAGGCGCCGAGCATCAGCACGGCGTTGGCGCCGACCGCGGCGCCGGAGGAGATGCCGAGCACGAACGGGTCGGCGAGCGCGTTGCGGACCATCGCCTGGACGGCGACCCCGGTGGCGGCGAGTCCGGCGCCGACCACGGCGGACAGGACGGCGCGCGGCAGCCGGATCTCCCAGACGATCGCGTAGGCGGCGGCCTCGTCGGCCTCCAGCCGACCGCCCGTCAGTCCGGCGCGCAGCAGCCGCAGCACCTGGCCCCAGCCGAGCCCGGAGGAGCCCACCGCGACGGCGCAGACCAGGGAGACCAGCAGCGCCGCGGCGAGGGCGACGGCCAGCGGTACGGCGGGTGTGCGGCGCGGGCCCGGTGGGGCTGCGGCGGTGGCCGGTGCGGTCGCGGTGCTGGTCACGGGTGCGCGCCTTGCCTCGGGCCGCGAACGGCGCGGGGCGGCGCGCCCGGGCGCGGGTGTGCCGGGGCGCCATCCCTTCGCAGTCCACGGCGAGTTGTCGGGAGGTCGGCGTCCTCGGGCGATCGGGCTCACGGGCGCGGGGCACCGTTTACCGTTGCGGGTCAGCGCCGGATTCGCACCGGCTTCCCCCTCTGGACGCCCTGGCAGCATAACAAGCGCGAAGGCCGGGCAGCCCTTACCGCTCCGCCCTGAGCCGAAGGGGCGCGCCGGTGCCGAAAGGGAGGAGCGACTAGCGACCGACGGAGGAGGGAGTGCCGGAGCGACGAGTGTCGGCGCCGGGTCAGAGCGCCCCGGAGGCGAGCGGGCGAAAACGCTGTGGCCGGGAACACACGAGCGCCCCCGGTCCGGCGTCGCGGACGGAGGGCGCTCGAAGGAGGAGTGAGCGGGGATCAGCCCTGCTTGGTCTCCCAGAAGATCTTGTCGACCTCGGCGATGAGGTCGAGCAGCGCCTGGCCGGTGGCCGGGTCGGTGGACGCCTTGGCGGCCGAGGCGGCCTTCAGGGTGTCGTTGACGAGCTGGTGCAGCTGCGGGTACTTCTCGAAGTGCGGGGCCTTGAAGTAGTCGCTCCACAGCACCGAGATGTGGTGCTTGACGGCCTCGGCGCGCTGCTCCTTGATGATGACGGCGCGAGCGCGGAAGTGCGCGTCCTCGTTGGCCTGGTACTTCTCCTGGGTGGCCTTGACGGACTCGGCCTCGATGCGGGCCTGGGCGGGGTCGTACACGCCGCAGGGCAGGTCACAGTGGGCGTGGGCGGTGGCGCGGGGTGCAAACAGGCGAGAGAACATGGAAGTCCTTCCTTAGATCGTCTTCCCGCGCCCGAGATTACCCTTCGGGCCCTGTGGTTTCTCGATCGGGCGGCGGGCCTAGGGCAAAAGGCGGAGCCGGAACCGGGCGAATCCGGACATCGGTCGGGGCGCGGCCGTGCGGCAGACTGGTGTGCGACCGCGGGACGCGGCGGGACGCGGGCCGGGAGGAGGAGTCGTGGCACGGAGCGCGGAACCGGAGGAGGGGCCCCCGGCGGGCGGCGCGCCGTTCGGGCTGATCGACGTGGCGGGGGACTCGATGGTGCCGACCCTGCGCGACGGCGACCAGCTGCTGGTGCGGTACGGCGCGCGGATCCGGCCCGGCGCGGTGGTGGTCTTCCGCCACCCGTTCCAGCAGAACCTGCTGGTGGTCAAGCGTGCCGACGGCCGGCGGCCGAAGGGCTGGTGGCTGCTCTCCGACAACCGGCCGGTGGACAGCGACAGCCGCAGTTACGGCGCGGTGCCGGACGAGCTGGTGCTCGGCCGGGTGCTGCTGCGGCTGCGCCCGCGTCCGGCCTGGCTGGCGCCGGGCCGCCGGCTGGAGCGGCTGCTGCTCTCCGGCCCGCTGGCCCGGGTGCCCGGGCTGGCCCGCCGGCTCGGCGTCTGGGTCCGGCCGGAGGAGCTGCAGAACTCCTAGGGGATCAGTTCTCCGAGGCCGCCGCCGCGGCCTCCAGGCGCTTGCGGGCCCGGTAGGCGGCGACGTTGGCGCGGGTCGCGCAGCGGTCCGAGCAGTACCGGCGGGACCGGTTGGTGGAGGTGTCCAGGTAGGCGTTGCGGCAGGGCGCGGCCTGGCAGATGCCGAGCCGGTCGGCGCCCAGCTCGGTCAGGTGGACGGCCAGGCCCATGCAGGCGACGGCGCTGAAGTGCGCGGTGGCGGTGGGGGAGTTGTCGGCGAGGTGCAGGTGCCAGCGGGGCCGGCCGGCCTCGTCCAGGTAGTCGTGGCCGGAGACCAGCGGGCTGACCGGGAACTCCATCAGCAGGCTGTTCAGCAGGTCGACGCTGCGGACCTCCTCGCCCTCGGCGGCGGCCTCGAAGACCCCGCGCAGCCGGGTGCGGACGGCCCGCAGCCGGGGCAGGTCGGACTCGTCGGCGAGGTCCCGGGCCCGGGCGGCGTCCGAGAAGAGGCCGCGCACCGCGTCCACCGAGGTCAGCGAGTCGGTGCCGCGCTCGGGCTCCTCGGTGTTCACCAGCCGGACGGCCAGATCGGCGTACGAGGCGAGCTCCACGGTGGTCCTTCCAGATCGGTAACGGGCTGATTGCCTCCAGCCTATTACCCGCGGGGCGGAAGCGGGAAAGCGGCGGGTACGGGCAGGACCGGCCTGCCGGGCGCCGCGCAGCGGAGCGGAGCGTTCAGAGCACCCCGGACTCAGAGCACCTTGGAGAGGAAGGCGCGGGTCCGCTCGTGCTGGGGGTTGGTGAGGACGTCGCGGGGGTTGCCGGACTCGACGACCACGCCGCCGTCCATGAACACCAGCGCGTCGCCGACCTCGCGGGCGAAGCCCATCTCGTGGGTCACCACGATCATGGTCATCCCCTCCTCGGCCAGCCCGCGCATGACGTCCAGGACGTCGCCGACCAGCTCGGGGTCGAGCGCCGAGGTCGGCTCGTCGAACAGCATCAGCTTGGGCTTCATGGCGAGCGCCCGGGCGATGGCCACCCGCTGCTGCTGGCCGCCGGAGAGCTGGGAGGGGTAGTTCCTGGCCTTGTCGGCCAGGCCGACCCGCTCCAGCAGGGCCATGGCGCGCTCCTTCGCCGCGGCCTTGGACTCGCCCTTGACCTGGACCGGCGCCTCCATCACGTTCTCCACCGCGGTCATGTGCGGGAAGAGGTTGAAACGCTGGAACACCATGCCGATGTCCCGCCGCTTCATCGCGACCTCGCGGTCCTTGAGCTCGTAGAGCTTGTCGCCGCGCTGCTGGTAGCCGACCAGGTCGCCGTCGACCCAGAGCCGGCCGCCGTTGATCTTCTCCAGGTGGTTGATGCAGCGCAGGAAGGTCGACTTGCCGGAGCCGGACGGGCCGACGAGGCAGAAGACCTCGCTCTGCTTGACCTCCAGGTCGATGCCCTTGAGCACCTCGACCGGGCCGTACGACTTGTGGACGGCCTCGGCCTTCACCATGGGGCCGCCGTCGCGGGCGTCGGCGGGGGTCTTGGTCAGATCGCTCATACGTGGCCACCTCCCTCAAGTCCGGGGACCACGTCGTTCTTGGCCTTCGGGGTGGGCCTGCCGCCGAACAGCAGCCGGAGCCGCTGGATCGGAGTGGGCGGCAGCGTCCGGTTCGCACCACGAGCGTAGTGCCGCTCGATGTAGTACTGCCCCACCGTGAGGATCGAGGTCATGATCAGGTAGTAGATGCTGACCGCGACGAGGACCGGGATGGTCTGGAAGGTCCGCGAGTAGATGTCGTGGCCGGCGGTGAACAGCTCGGACAGCGAGATCACCTGGACCAGCGAGGTGGTCTTCAGCATCGAGATGGTCTCGTTGCCCGTGGGCGGGATGATGACCCGCATCGCCTGCGGGAGCACGATCCGGCGCAGCGTGGCCGCCCGGCTCATGCCCAGGGCGTGCGCGGCCTCGGTCTGGCCCTCGTCGACGGACTGGATGCCGCCGCGGACGATCTCCGCCATGTACGCCGCCTCGTTGAGGCCGAGGCCGAGCAGGGCGGCGGTGAAGGTGGGGATCAGGACGTTGGTCGACTCGGACCAGAACTCGGGGCCGAAGGGGATGCCGATCGACAGCTTCGGCCAGAGGGCGCCCAGGAAGTTCCAGAACACCAGCTGTACCAGGACGGGGGTGCCGCGGAAGACCCAGATGTAGAACCAGGCCGTCCCCGACAGCAGCGGGTTCGGCGAGAGCCGCATGATCGCGAGGAGCACGCCGCCGCTCACGCCCATCAGCATGGACAGGACGGTCAGCTCCAGCGTCGTGACGATGCCGCGGAGGATCTGCTCGTTCTGCAGCGTGTCCTTGACGACGTCCCACTGGAACGCGGGGTTGAAGATCAGGGCGTGGAGCAGCATCGCCGCGAGAACGACGATGACGGCGGCTCCGGCCCAGCGTCCGGGGTGGCGGACCGGGACGGCCTTGATGGTCTCAGGCCGTCGCGATTTCACCGTCCCCTGCTCGGAAGAATTCACCTTGGGGCCTCAGGGGGTGTGGTGGTGCGAGGGGTCAGCTCTTGGCGGCGTTGATCTCGGACTTCTCGATCGCGCCGGCCTCGACGCCCCACTTCGCCAGGATCTGCTTGTAGGTGCCGTCGGCGATCAGCGACTGGACGGCGCCCTGGACGGCCTGGGCCAGCGGCGAGCCCTTGTCGACGATGACGCCGTAGGGCGCGCTGTCGTAGGTGTCGCCGAGCTTCTCCAGCTGGCCGTTGGTCTGCTTGACCGCGTAGTCGACGACCGGGGAGTCGGCCATCATCACCTGGTCGCGGCCGGAGACCAGCGCGGTGGTCACGTCGGTCTGCAGGGTGAACTTGTCGCCGTCGTTCGGGATGGCCGGCTTGCCCGCCTTGGCGCACTCCGGGTTGCGGACGTCGGTGATCTCCTGGGCCTGGGTGGTGCCGGTCTGGACGGCGACCTTCTTGCCGCAGAGGTCCTTGGGGTCGATCTTGTCCGGGTTGCCCTTCTTCACCGCGACGGCGCTGCCGGCGCTGAAGTAGGTGACCATGTCGACGGTCTGCTCGCGCTCCTTGGTGTCGGTGAAGGAGCTCATGCCGAGCTGGTACTTCTTCGCGGTGATGCCCGGGATGATCGAGGTGAAGTCGGCGTTCTGCACGTCGGCGGTCAGGCCGAGCTTCTTGGCGATCGCCCCGGCGAGGTCGACGTCGAGGCCGACGATGTTGCCCTTGTCGTCCTTGAACTCGTTGGGCGCGTAGGAGGCGTCGGCGGCGACGATGAGCTTGCCCGAGCTCTTGACGTCGGCCGGGACCAGCGGGGCGAGCGCCGGGTCCGCGGTCACGGCCGCGACGCTGGCGCTCGGATTGGCGCCGGCGGTACCGCCGTTGGAGGAGGAATCGCTGCTGCCGCAGGCGGTCAGCACGAGCGACGCGGACGCGAGCACCGCCGCGGTGGCGAGGAGGCGGGTGCGCTGGGTACGGGCGGTCATGGGGGATCTCCTCCTGAGGGAGAGGTCGGGCGGAGCGCACCGCGGGGAGGCGGCGCACCTTGGCAGCAAAGGCCGTACGGCGCTGTACGGGTGGGGCTCGGGGGTGAACTGCGCGCAAGGGTGGTACGGGTACTGCTCTCCGCCACCGTCCGCCGAGGTGGGCGTTACCGAACCGCCTCGACCAGTGGCCGGCTCGATCCGAGATGGGGGGAATCCTGCCATCTGATGACGGTCGGGTGGCCTTCATTCAGATCAAAATCGGATAACGAGGGGCCGCGCTGTCCGCTATTCGGACGAATATCGTGTCCCTGTCACCCTCCGTATAAGTATGCAGACGATTCCCGCCTCCCGTCCGGATTGCTCGGCGACCCCGCCCGGCGGCGTCGGGGAGGTGTACGCGAGATGGCGGAAGTGCGGAACCTGTCGTCCTGGCCTGACCGGGCCGTTCCGGGTGTGTCAGAATTCGTTACCGGGTGATCCCCGGCACTCGAACCAGACCGCCGGGCCGCTACAGGCTCGGGGTGCGCAGGAACGGAAGTCCGGTACGACGACTCCGTATCCGAGGCACCGGCCTCCCCTCCGCGTCTGCGTTCATCCCTGCGGGTGCGCGTGCTCGTTCACCGTGTCGGCGGCCGGGGTCCGGTCTCTCGCGGCGCCTGGTGTCCCCAGGTGGCTGTGAGGCGTATGACAACCATGTGACTTGGACGAAAAGGCATGGGTGCGATGCCCTCGTCCGACCTACGCTCGGCCCGGAAGCACAGCGCAGACGCAACGCAGACAAATCCATAAACCCTCATCCGAGGCGCTCGTCCGACGGCGGCGCCCCGACCCAGTCCCCGGGGACGCTTCGGCGTTCCCGGGTTCCGGTTACCGGCCACCGGTCGCCGGATGCCGGAACCGGCCGGGTCGTCCGCTCCGTCGGCCGGGTGTCCTCGCTCGATCAATGACGAAGAGGTCATCGTGGCAGCGGAGATCATCCACAGCACTACCCAGGACACCGACGATCCGGTCGACGCGGTGTTCGCGCTCCACCGCGGCGGCAAGATGGAGGTCCGGGCGACCGTCCCGGTGCGCGACGCGGACGACCTGTCCCTCGCCTACACCCCCGGTGTCGCCCGCGTCTGCACGGCCATCGCCGAGCAGCCCGAGCTGGTGAACGACTACACCTGGAAGGCCAACACGGTGGCCGTGGTCACCGACGGCACCGCCGTGCTGGGCCTCGGTGACATCGGCCCGGAGGCCTCGCTGCCCGTCATGGAGGGCAAGGCGATCCTGTTCAAGCAGTTCGGCGGCGTGGACGCGGTGCCGATCGCGCTGGCCTGCACCGAGGTGGACGAGATCGTCGAGACCGTGGTCCGGCTGGCCCCGTCCTTCGGCGGCGTCAACCTGGAGGACATCTCCGCCCCGCGCTGCTTCGAGATCGAGCGCCGGCTCCAGGAGGCCCTGGACATCCCGGTCTTCCACGACGACCAGCACGGCACCGCCATCGTCACCACCGCCGCGCTGTGGAACGCGGCCAAGGTGACCGGCCGGGAGATCGGCTCGCTGCGGGCCGTCATCTCCGGCGCCGGCGCGGCCGGCATCGCCATCGCCAAGATGCTGCTGGCCGCCGGCATCGGCGACGTGGCCGTCTGCGACCGCAAGGGCGTGGTGCAGGCGGGCCGCGGCGACCTCACCGACGTCAAGGCGGAGATCGCCGGGCTGACCAACCGCACCGGCCTCAAGGGCACCCTGGCCGACGCGATGGCCGGCGCCGACGTCTTCATCGGCGTCTCCGGCGGCACCGTGCCGGAGGAGGTCGTCGCGACCATGGCCGAGGGCGCGTTCGTCTTCGCGATGGCCAACCCCACCCCGGAGATCCACCCCGAGGTCGCGCACAAGTACGCGGCCGTGGTGGCCACCGGGCGCAGCGACTTCCCGAACCAGATCAACAACGTGCTGGCCTTCCCGGGCATCTTCGCGGGCGCGCTGCAGGTCCGGGCCACCCGGATCACCGAGGGCATGAAGCTGGCCGCCGCCAAGGCGCTGGCCGGCGTGGTGGCCGACGAGCTGACGCCGCAGCGGGTCATCCCCTCGCCGTTCGACGAGCGGGTCGCGCCGGCCGTCACCAAGGCCGTCGCCGAGGCCGCCCGCGCCGAGGGCGTTGCGCGCCGGTAGCCGGTTCCCGTCGTGATCCTCGGCCCCCCGGGACACGCGTCACAGTCACGCGTTGTTCCGGGGCCGGGGGCGTTCTGGCTATCGTCCGGGACATGTTTGCCGCCTACGCCGCACGAATCGATGCCGATGACCCGCTGAGCGGGCTGGAGTTGGGTGAACGCCCCGAACCGGAGGCCCGTCCGGGGTGGAGCGTGGTCACGGTCAGGGCCGCCAGCCTGAACCACCACGACCTCTGGTCGCTGCGCGGGGTCGGCCTG
This sequence comes from Kitasatospora putterlickiae, assembly GCF_039527695.1. Lineage (NCBI taxonomy): Bacteria > Bacillati > Actinomycetota > Actinomycetes > Kitasatosporales > Streptomycetaceae > Kitasatospora > Kitasatospora putterlickiae. Next base: position 829 of record NZ_BAAAKJ010000135.1, on the reverse strand, counting down.
CCCGCCGGGAAGCTGCCGATGATCCTCGGCTGCGACGCCGCCGGCGTCGACGAGCACGGTCGCGAGGTGGTCCTGCACTCCGTGATCGGCCAGAGCGGGCACGGGGTCGGGCCGGACGAGCCGCGCTCGATCCTGACCGAGCGCTACCAGGGCACCTTCGCCCAGCGGGTGGCCGTCCCCACCTGGAACCTGCTGCCCAAGCCCGCCGGGCTCTCCTTCGAGGAGGCCGCCTGCCTGCCCACCGCGTGGCTGACGGCCTATCGCATGCTGTTCACCAACGCCGGGGTGAAGCCCGGTGACACCGTCCTGGTGCAGGGCGCCGGCGGCGGGGTGTCCACCGCGCTGGTGGTCCTCGGCAAGGCGGCGGGCCTGCGGGTCTGGGTCACCGGCCGGGACGAGGCCAAGCGCGCCCGGGCGGTGGGGCTGGGCGCCGACGCGGCCTTCCCGAGCGGGGCCCGGCTGCCCGAACGGGTGGACGCGGTGATGGAGACGGTCGGCGCGGCCACCTGGTCGCACTCGGTGAAGTCGCTGCGCCCCGGCGGCACGATCGTCATCTCCGGTGCCACCTCCGGCCCCAACCCGCCGGCCGCCGAGCTGAACCGGATCTTCTTCCTGGAGCTGAAGGTGGTCGGCTCGACCATGGGCACCAAGGAGGAGCTGGCCGGGCTGCTCTCGTTCTGCGCCACCACCGGCGTCCGGCCGGTGATCGACTCGGTGCTGCCGCTCGCCGGGGCGCCGGAGGCCTTCGCCCGGATGGCCAAGGGCGAGGTGTTCGCAAGCTCGTGCTGACCCCGTGAAACGGCGGTGCCCGGCACCCCCGCGCGGGGGT
>NZ_BAAAKJ010000134.1:0-1450 GCF_039527695.1 Kitasatospora putterlickiae | reverse complement strand
GTGCCGCCCGCCGCGGCCACCCTCGCCCCGGCCGTCGCGCCGGTCCCGGGCCCGTCGGTGCTCCGCGCGGTCGGGCCGCACTTCGTGATCGCGGCGTCCACCGCCCGCGAGGAGGAGCTGAACGCGGCGATCGGCGCCCTGCGGCCCGTCCCCGACGCCGTGGTGGTGGTCGCCGCCGCCCCCGACTCGGCGAAGGTCCTGCGCGACCGGATGGCCGACCTCGGGGTGATCGCCCGCGCCCGGGGCGCCGCCCACCTGGTGCTCGCCGCCTCCGGCCTGGCCGCCCTCGCGCCCAACGGCCGGCGGCCCGCCGAGGTCGTCGCCGAGCGCGCGGGCGTGCCGGTCGTCGCACCGGACGGCCTGGTGGAGATCACGCCGGCCGGCAACCTCAAGGTCACCGACCCCGCGGGCGCCGTCGAGGCGTCCTCGTGGTGGCGGTGCGAACCGGGCGAGGCGCCCCGCCGGCTGCACAGCACCCTCGGCTCCGCCGCCCCGGTCGAGGCGCCGCCCGGGCCCGCCCCGGGCACCGCCACCGTGCCCGCGCCCACCGCCACCGCGCCCGTCGCGGCCCGCGCTGTTCGCGGACGGGCCGACGCCGTACGCGTCCACCGGCTGCCCGCCGGCTTCTGGCTCACCGACCCGGCCGACCCGTCCACCGCCCCGCCGCCGGACCTCCGGCTGGCCGCCGCGCCGCCCGGCAACGCCGTGGTCCTCATCGGCACCCCGGCCCGGCCGGTCCTGCTGCCCGAGGACTTCACCGAGGCCGTGCTCGCCCTGCCGCTCGGCGCCGACCGCCCCCTGGTCAGCGCCCCCTGGGCGGCCCCCGACCAGCTCGCCGCCCTCACCGGCGCACTGGCCGCCCGCACGGCCCGCCCGGTGCAGGCCGCCATCGGTCTGCCCGTGCTCGGACCCGGCGGCCCCACCTCCCGGATCCTGGACCGCGACGGCCGCGCCGGCTGGGAACCGTTCCTGCTGCGCCTGGCCACCGCCCCCGGCTCCCCGACCAGCCCCGCCGCCTGGCGCAACGGCGGCGCCGACTGGCGCACCGACGGACCCGCCGTCTTCCGGGCCTTCCCGTACTGGGCGCTGGAGGCCGTCCCCGCCGGGCTCTGGCTGCGCCCCGAACCGCCGCACGTCCTCACCCCGCGCTTCCGGCGCCCCGAGGCGGCCCGTCCGCTGCTCATCGTCGGGGAGCGCGACCGCCCGGTGCCGGCCGACGCCTTCGAGGAGCTCGGCAGCCTCCTGGACCGGCTCCCGGCGGCCGGCGCCGAGGGTTTCGGCCTGCTGGTCCACGGCCTGCTGGAGCCCGCCGCCGAGCGGGTCGGCCGCTTCGTCGCGCGGATGCACGAGCTGGAGTGGCTCGGCGCCGAGCAGCCCCTGAACGGACCGCCCGCCGTGGCGCCGGTGTCCTACGGCATCGGCCGGCCGACGGCCGCCCCGCCGCGCTCCG
>NZ_BAAAKJ010000133.1:12491-15380 GCF_039527695.1 Kitasatospora putterlickiae | reverse complement strand
GAGGAGCGCCGACCGGAACAGCACGTCGACGTCTCCTTCCACGACCCGGAATCCGAGGACCCTGACGTCGACGGGGACGGTCCCGCCCGGACCTAAGCCGAAACGGCGAGCCAGGAACGCGTTCGCGATCTGCCGTAGCCTGCTGCCGGTCGAGCGTGAGGGAGGGGAAGTGGACTACGGGCGTGGGCCCTGCTCTCAGCGGGGGCTTCGTGAGTAGGCGTCGCTATGTGGCCAGAGGCGTGCCCGGTGGGTACCGCATCTGGGACAACCGGGGGCGCCGGTGGTGGGGCGACCTCTACGAGCTGTGTCCCGACGACCTCACTGCTGAACTGAACGGCGAGGCCGACCCGGCGAGGCTCACCGCCCTCCTCAAGCGATACCGGGCCCAGAAGCGGTAGTCCGGCTCACCGTGCGCGCCGCAGGCGAAGGGCCACGACGGATCCGGGGCGTGCCCCGAGCGCCTCTCTCACGGCGCCGGGCGGTCGGTGTCGGGGCGGGCGCCCGGGGCGTCCGTGACCGAGACGCGGGGCAGTGCGTAGGCGTGGTGGTCGCGGAGGTAGCCGATCAGGTGTTCGCGGAGCTGGCAGCGGAGTTCGTAGGCGTGGTCGGCGTTGGCCGCGGTGGCCAGGGCGCGCACCACGATGGTGGTGGGCGTGGTGTCGACCACCTGGAGGGCGCTGCCCTCGCCGTCCCACAGCGGGTTGGCGGCCAGGAAGGCGTCGAACTCCTCGCGCAGTTTGCCGACCGGGGCGTGGTGGTCGAGGTGGAGCAGCGCCGTGCCGGTGATCCGGCTGGAGCGGCGGGACCAGTTCTCGAACGGGCGGCCGACGAAGTACGACATCGGCATCACGATCCGCCGCTGGTCCCAGGTCGCGATCACCACGGCGGTGAGGGTGATCTCCTCGACCGTGCCCCACTCCCCCGCGACCACCACGACGTCGCCGATCCGGGCGAGGTCGCCGAACGCCATCTGGACTCCGGCGAAGACGTTGGCGAGGGTGCTCTGCGCCGCCACGCCCGCCACCACGCCGACCAGGCCGGCCGAGGCGAGCAGGCTGGTGCCGACGCCGCGCACCGCCGGGAAGGTCATCAGCACGGCGCCCAGCGTCACCAGACCGATCACCGCCTGGCAGATCCGGCCCAGCAGGTCGGCCTGGGTCCGGGCGCGGCCCGCCCACTCGGGGTCGCGGCGGTGCACGGCGAGCCGGACCGTGCCGTCCACCAGCAGCGCCACCACCCGGGCGCAGAGCCAGCCGCCGCAGGCGATCGCGGCGATCAGCACCAGGTGCCGCAGGTCGTCGCGGGCGGCGAGCGGAGCGTCGATCCATGGCAGCGCGCCGAGCACCAGCAGGCAGGCCGTCAGCGCCAGCAGCGGACGGCGGCACCGGGCCAGCACGCGCGGCACGCCGGTACCGCGACCGCCCGCCGTCAGCCGCCGGGCCGCGACCAGCGCGGCCCGGTCCGCGCCGTAGGCGAGGAGGGCCGCCGCCAGTCCCGCCAGTGCCAGCCGCAGCAGACTCCACCCCATGTCCCGCTCCCCTCTCGGGTCTCTCCTCGTGCGTGCCGGGCCGCGCGCACCCGGCCCGGGCCCCGTCTTTCCCCGTTCGGCGCGCCCACACCTGCCGCCGAAGTGGCATGGACCGCGCGCACCGGGGCACCCGACCTCCGCACGACCCGGCCCAACGACGGAAGGGAGAAGGACACATGAACGAGGGCGTCAACCTCTGGCAGTTCCGGGACACCTCCGGCCACACCGCCGGTACCGACCTCATCGGGTTCCACGTGGAGGCCGTCGACGGCCACGTGGGCAAGATCGACAAGCACTCCGAGGAGGTCGGCTCGCAGTACCTGGTCGTCGACACCGGCCCGTGGATCTTCGGCCGGCTGGTGCTGCTCCCCGCCGGGACGGTCATCCGCATCGAGATCGGCGAGCAGAAGATCTACGTCGACCGCACCAAGGACGACATCAGGAACAGCCCGACCATGGGCGCGAACGAAACCGACCTGGGCCCCGACTTCCGCGACCGGTACGCGCTCTACTACTCCCCCTTCTACGGCGGCCGCGTGATGTGACCCGCCGCGGTTCGACGACCGCCCGCCGGCCCCGTTCCGGCCGTCGGACCCGTTCCGCCCGGCCGCCCGGACCGGCATCCTGGGACCATGCGGGGAACCCACGGGTGACAACACGGATCACGGACAGCGACCTCGTCCAGGCGGCGCTGTACGGCGGCCTGACCCTGGTGCTCGACGTGTGGCTGCTGGCCCGCGTCGGGTACGACGGACGCGTGGTGGCGGCGCTCGCCGCCCTGGTCGCGGTCGGCGCGCTGGTCGGCGTCGGCCTCGGCCGCGCGAGCGCGCGTCGCGGGGCGCGCGCCCGTCGAACCGGGCCGCCCGTGCCGCAGGGCGGACTCCGCGTCCTGCGGAGCGCGCTGACGGGCGGCCTCTACATCCACCTCGCCCTGCCGGCCGCCGCCCTGGTCGACGTCGTCCTGCGCCCGGAGCACCTCATCGGCTACCTCGGCGGCGTCTTCTAGGACGACGACGTCAACGCGGTGCCTGCCGGACCGCCTTGTGCAGGGTGCGCAGGGCCACCAGGAGCAGCCCGACGTCGTCCAGCAGCACAGGGTCCGGGAGCAGGTCGACGGGGCTGATCAGGTAGGCGATGGACGCCCAGAACAGGACCTTGGCCGACATGGGGACGCCGGTCGACGCCAGCAGTCTGCGCGCGCGGACCAACTTCACCACCAGGACCACCGCGACCGTCAGGGAGACGGCCACCAGCCCGCCGGCCACCCACCACAGAACGCCGCCACCGTCCACCGGTACACCTCCCGCTCCGCTCGGCCCTGCCCAGGGTACGGGAGGCCCCGGCCGAACCCCGCAGGGCGG
>NZ_BAAAKJ010000133.1:5513-12477 GCF_039527695.1 Kitasatospora putterlickiae | reverse complement strand
GGGGCGCTTCCGGGTGCGGCGCGGCCCCGATCAGGCGTCGAGGACTCCACCCGCGCGCTTGACGACCGGCGGCTCCGTCGACCACGGGAAGTTGATCCAGTCGTCGGTCCGCTTCCACACGTACTCGCACCGCACGAGGGAGTGCGACTTCTCGTAGATGACGGCCGAGCGCACCTCGGCGACGTGGCCGAGGCAGAAGTCGCGCACCAGCTTCAGCGTCTTTCCGGTGTCGGCGACGTCGTCGGCGATCAGGACCTTCTTGTCGGTGAAGTCGATCGCCTCGGGAACGGGTGCCAGCATCACCGGCATGTCGAGGGTGGTGCCCACCCCCGTGTAGAACTCGACGTTCACGAGGTGAATGTTCTTGCAGTCCAGCGCGTAGGCCAGGCCACCCGCCACGAACACACCACCACGGGCGATGCTCAGGATGAGATCGGGCTCGAACCCGTCATCCGCCACCGCCTGCGCCAGCTCGCGCACCGCCCGGCCGAACGCCGGATAATCCAGGACTTCTCGTACATCGCTCACCCGGACATTCTCCACGGTCATCGGCCCGACCACGAACAGCGGGACCGGCCGGGACAGGAAATCCTTCGGTCTCGACCGCCTCAAGTGGGGTCGTCCCACCGTCCGGAGACGAAGATTCTTTGGCGTGTGGCACGCCCCCCTGCGTGGGTGGGGTCGGACGGAGTTACCCTCGGCGCTATGGAAGCGGAGCTCGCGGGTCTGGTGAGGGTGCTCGACCGGCGCGGCGCGGTGGTGCTCAGCGGGGCGGGCCTGTCCACCGAGTCCGGCATCCCCGACTACCGCGGCGCCACCGGTCGCCACCGCACCGGCACCCCGATGACCTTCCAGGAGTTCACCGGCAGCGAGGCCGCCCGCCGCCGCTACTGGGCCCGCAGCCACACCGGCTGGCCGGCCTTCGCCCGGGCCAGGCCGAACGCCGGCCACCGCGCCGTGGAGCTCCTTCGCCGCTCGGGACACATCGGGGCCGTCATCACCCAGAACGTCGACGGACTCCACCGCGCGGCCGGCACCCGCGAGGCCGTGGAACTGCACGGCGGACTCGACCGGGTGGTCTGCCTCGACTGCCGACGCACCAGCTCCCGGGCCGAACTCGACACCCGACTTGACGAGTTGAACCGGGGCTTCCGCCACCCCGACGCCGTCCTGCGCCCGGACGGCGACGCCCAGCTGTCGCCGGAACTGACCGCGGGCTTCCGCGTCGCGCCCTGCGCGGACTGCGGCGGCGTCCTCAAGCCGGACGTGGTGTTCTTCGGCGAGAACGTGCCCGCCGCCAGGGTCGAGGCCTGCTACGAACTGGTCGACGCCGCGAGCTCCTTGGTGGTCCTCGGCTCCTCCCTCACGGTCCTGTCGGGCCTGCGCTTCGTCCGCCACGCCGCCCGCGCCCACCTCCCCGTCGCCATCGTCAACCAGGGCCCCACCCGCGCCGACGACCTCGCCGCCCTCCACCTCGACCTCCCCCTCGGCCCCACCATGACCGAGGCCGCCCGCCTCCTGGCCGCCCGCTGAGCCGATCGGAGATCGGCCGAGTCGGCCCGGGGAACCGGACGAGATTCTTGACATGGCGCCTCGCGTGCGGGGCCGCATGCCGGGTTCTGTTCGGCGAGCATCGCGGTGAGGTCGCCGCCTGTCATCGGCCGGCCTCGTCCGGTCGTGTCCGGAGCGTGAGGAGCGCCGCACGGCCCCGGGGCGGGTCGTGGGCCTCCACGCGCCTGCCATGGAAGGTCATCAACGTTCACGGGGCGGGCGCCCTACGGGCCACCGCCGACAGGGGCGTTCTGTGACTGGCTCAAGTTGTACCGTTGCGCGGGGGCGGGTGGCGGGCGGAGGGGCGTCCGCGAACCGTCCCGGGATCAGCGGCGTACCTGCGCGGAAGTGTGTCCGAGCGGCCGGACATGACAAGACCGGCCAGGTGTCGGGAGCCTCGCGAGCAGCCGAACAACGGCCCTAAGCGCGGAAATTGGCCGCCCCGGCTTTGTCGGAAGCGTTCACGGCCGGGGGTGGAACTGTGCACACTTGGACTTCCGGTGCCGACGCCGCACGAAGCGGTCGCGGCCCGCTGCCTGGGGGGCGGTTTTGGGCCAGAATTCTGTCGCGGAGGGCGCTCTCGGCGACCTGCTGCGCGCCGTCGCCGACCTGCCCGTCCTCGCCGCGCACCGGAAGGGCCTCCGGGGGCTGGCCCTGGCGGTGGACGAACGGGCCGGCCACGCGCCGGCCGACAGGAGGACGCGCGCGGCGAACGCGCAGGACGCGCTGGCCGCCGACGTCGACACCTGGGCCCAACTGGACCTGATGGCGATGTTCGGCCGTCCCGACCTGTACCGCGCTCCGGACCGGCCGCCGGGCCGGGCCTCCTGGCTGCGGGAGGCGGTCACCCACGCGCCGCCGCTGCTGGTGTTCGTGCCGCTCGGCATCACCTGGTTCGGGCTCAGCCGCGCGAGCGCCGCGTACGAGGAACTGCGCGCGACCCAGGCGGGGCGGGACCTCGCCGACGGCCGGACCTTCCTCGACCTGTGGCAGGACGGCTTCGGCGGCCACCTCAACGGGCTGTTCGCCTTCGGCGCCATGGTGTGGTGGACGATCGGCGTCCTGGCCCTGCTGCTCGGCACCACACTGGCCGCCGAACTCATCCGCCGGCGCGGCGACAGCGCCGGACGGGACGAGCTCGGCGCCGCCGTCACCCGGCTCCCGCCCCTGCTGACGGAGGCCCAGCTGCTGCTGGCCGCCGCCCGGCTGGAGACACCGGCCCGGTTCGTGGCGGAACTGAGCCGGGCCGCCGGGCAGTTGACCCCACTGCTCGACCGGGCCGCCGACACCCACGCCGCCACCAGCGCGCTCGCCGACAGCACCGCCGAACTGCTGCGCACCGCCAGGCGCAGCACCGAGCGGTTGGGCGAGGCGTCCACGGTGCTGGACGGCACCGCCGGTCGGCTCACCGTCAGCGGCGACCGGCTGGTCACCGCCACCGAGCGGAGCACGGCCGCCGCCGACGCCATGGCACGGCTGGTCCGGGAGGAGATCGCCCGCACCCGGGAGGAGCTGTCGCAGGCCGCCGCCGAGAGCGTCCAGGACATCCGCGAGGCCACCGACGCCTCGGCCCGGACCGTCGGCGCGCTCGGTGACGAGGCGGTCCGGGCGGTGGCGGAGCTGTCCGAGGAGATGGCGCGGACGGTCACGGTGCTGTCGGACACCGCGAGCCGGCGGATGGGCGAGATCGGCGAGAACGTCGAGGAGCTGGTCACCCGCGCCGCCACCCAGGGCGAGCGGCTGGTCGGCGAGGCCTCCGAACGGGCCGACGCCTCGCTCGCCGCACTGCTGGACGAGCTGCGGATCGTCTCGGCCGCGCTGGACCGCTCCGGCGACCGGTTGGGCCTGGCCGGCGAAGGGCTCACCGGCTGGCTGGAGCACACCCTCGGCGCGGGCGCCGACCACATCGCCCGCACCTACCACCTGGCCATCGCCACCGCGGCGGTCGAGCTCAGCCGGCAGTTCCAGCAGGCCGGCGGCGCCGTCGAGGCGGCGCTCACCGACTTCACCCGCGCCGTGGGCACCCTGGACTCGGCGGTCGGCACCCTCGGCGGCACGGTCGGCGCCCTGGACGGCAGCGTCGGCGAACTCGGCGGCACGGTCGGGACGTTGGGTGGCACGGTGGTCACCCTGGGCGGCACCGTGGATTCGCTGGGCGGCACCGTGACCGTGCTCGACGGCACCGCGGGCGTCCTCGGCTCGACCGTCGGCGTGTTCGACGCCGGGGTGGAGCACCTGGGCACGGCGGTCGGCAACCTCGACGGCACCACCGAACGCCTCGGGGCGACGGTCGGCACGCTCCACGGCAGCGTCGGCGCCCTCGACGCGAGTGTCGGCGGCCTGGATCGCGCGGTCGTCCGCCTGGGCAAGCCGGACGACGCCGGATCACGGGACGCACCGCCGTACGACACCCCGCCGCCATTCGACGCCCCACCACCGGACGACGTGCCCCCCGCGGGGCCGCGTCCCGCGGAGCCGGGGAGCGGGTCGTGAGAGGCACGGGCGTCACGCACCTGGCGGGCTGGCTCTTCGCGGACCTGCTGCTGATCCTGGTGCTGGTGGTGCTCGGCGGTCAGAGCAGCCCGGCCCGGGACATCGTCGCCGACCCGCCACCGACACCGACCGCGACCGCCGGCCCGACCCTCGCCCCGTCGCCGACCCCGACCCCGCCCGCCCCGATCCCCACCCCGACGTCTGCGGCGCCGGTCGGCATGCTCCCGCAGAGCCTCGACCTGCCCCTGCTCGCCGACCAGTCGGTGGCCGACGACCTGGTGAACGGCGGTCCGGCCCGCCGGGCCGCCGCCGCCCGCCGGATCAACGAGGCCGTCGACCAGGCGCTGGCCAAGCAGCTGACCGGGGAGCAGCAGCGCGGTGCCCTGGTCTTCATCTGGGGTACGGACGGCGGCTGCCGGGGCTGCAAACCCACCTCCGACGCCAGCAGCGTCTTCGCGGAGGCCGCGGCGGACGCCGTCCGACGGGGCGGGCACCCCCAACTGCCGAACGACGCCGGGTTCTACCGGGGCTACCTCGACCTCAAGCCCGCCTCCGGCACCCTGCGCATGGAGCTGTTCCTCTACAACTCCTGAATCCCGCCCGGCCCAAGCCTCAGCACTCCCCCGCCGAAGGCATCCACCGAAGCCATCCACCGAAGCCACCCGCGCCCGGCACCACCCGTGAAGGAGCACGCCCGTGATATGGGACGACCCGGTACAGGCACTGCGGTTCGCCCAGGAGGTCAAAGAGGTCGTGCCGGATCCGCTGGACGTTCCGGACGAGGCCACCGACGACTTCCGCAACGCCCTGCACCACACGGAGGAGCTGATCAGGGTCGCGACCACCCCGGTGGCGATCGGCGTGGTCGGCGAGTTCACCGCCGGCAAGTCCAGCCTGATCGGCGCCCTGCTGGGCAAGCCCGACCTGCTGCCGACCGCGAACCGCGCGACCACCGCGCAGGTGACCGCCCTGCGGCTGCGCGGCGGGCCGCCGGGCCGGCCGACCGCGCTCGGTGACCGCGCGGTGGCCGAACTCCTCAGCCCGGCCGACGTCCTGGGCTGCCTCGGCTACATGGCGAACGAGCTGTCGGCCGACTTCAAGCGGGAGAAGGAGGGGCTGGACCGCAAGCCGCTCCAGGAGTTCCTGGCCGCCGTCGCCACTCCGGCGACCGACGCCACCCCGCTGTGGCGCGATCCGCGGACCTGGCAGCGCTTCGACGCCTGGGCGCGCGACGCGCTCTGGACGTACCCGCAGGACAACGAGACCCTGCGTGAGAGCGTCCGCGAGATGCACCGGCTCAGCGAGGCGCTGCTGACGGTCGACCCTGACCTGTTCGGCAGCACGGTCGGGATGTCCACCGCCCTCGCCCGGGCGCTGGCGGACATGGGGCAGGCGGACGAGCCCGGCGCGCCGTACCCGACCCGGCCGCCGCTGCGCAAGAAGGTCGACCGGAAGGGCCTGGAGGCGGCGCTGGAGCAGGCCTCCCGCACCGGGACGGCGCTCGGCGAGGAGTACCGGGCCGTGCTGTCGCCGCTGATCCGCCGGATCGACGTGGACGTCGAGGTGCGGCCCGGCACCTGGGACGTGGTCGACTCGCTGGACGGCGGCGCCCTGTTGCTGGACTTCCCGGGCCTCGGGGCGGCCGGGCGCCGCGACGACTACCTGTGCCTGTCGCAGCTGAAGAACGTCGAGACCATCCTCGTGGTGTCCCGGGGCAACCTGATGGGCTCCCGCCTGGTCGGCACGTTCTACGGGAAGATGGAGTCGCAGGGCCACGGCCGGGACACCCTCCCCGACAGCATTCTGATGGCCTTCAACAAGTGGGACACCACCAGCGCCCCGAAGCTGCCCGCCGAGGCGGTGGCGCTCGGCGCCACGGTGACGGCCGCGTCCGAGGCGCTGCACATGTTCCGGGTGGACGCCACCAAGCTGCTGTTCGACCGGATCGAGCGGGCGCTGCCGGTCTCGGTGCTCGCCGCGGTCGCGACCGAGGGCTCCGGGCTGGACGGCACGCTCGCGGACCTCTCGGAGATGAACGCCGACGAGGTCGAGGCGATGGCGCGCCGGCGCAGGGAGTGGGGTGCGCTGGCCCACCGGATCGCGGTCGCCGACCCCGGCCACCACTGGGTGCGCCAGCTCGGCGAGTACGCGCGCGACGGCGGGCTGCTCGCGCTGCGGGCGATGATCGCCGGGCACATCGAGGAGCACGGCGTACGGCTCAAGCGCCGTACCGTCGGCGAGCAGTTCCGGACCACCCACCGGGCGTGGCGCACGGTGGACGCGCGGACCAGGGCGCACACGGTCGCCGAGGGCAGTCCGGAGCACGCCGAACTGATCGAGCGGTTCGAGCGGCTGGGGTCCGACGCGGCCCGGCTGATGGCGGCGCTGAACGAGCTCCGCAACCCGGCGAGGGCCCGCCGGGGCAACGGCGGATCGGTGCTGGCCCGGCTGGAGCGGCAGGCGGTCACCGCGGTGTTCTCCTGGCCGCTCTGGGGCGAGCTGTTCGCCGCCGTCGAGGGCGGGGTGGTGACCAAGGCCCCGGTGTCGGGCGTGAAGATCCCCGCGTACGTGGACGTGCTCCCGCCCCACCTGCGGGACGAGTTCCTGCGGAACCTGCCCAAGCAGTCGCAGGACCGGGACGCCGACACCACGACGGCCTTCCAGGACCACTACGTGCGGACGGTGACCGCGCTGCGCGAGGACGCGCTGAAGCAGCTGACCGCGTGGGCCGAGTCGTGGGCGGCGGAGCAGGAGGAGGTGCTCGGCGAGACGCGCGAGTGGCTCGCCCGCGAGGAGACCGCGGTGCGGCTGGAGAGCCTCTTCGCGCAGCTGCCCGAGTCGCCGGTGCCGCCGGACTTCCGGGTCAGCCAGCTGCAGGTGCTCACCACCACCGAGTACTTCCCGCCGACCGCGACGGCGG
>NZ_BAAAKJ010000133.1:1278-5508 GCF_039527695.1 Kitasatospora putterlickiae | reverse complement strand
CCACCGCGGCGGAGGCGCTGGCGGCCGCCGAGATCACCGGGTTCCCGCAGCTCCCGGACCACGTGCTGCCGTGGAGCCACGAGTATCCCGACGACGCCGTGCCCGGGCGGCGGGAGGCCGAGCGCAGCCAGTTCGTGGTCGCGCTGTTCCGCAGCCGGCTGGTCGCGGCGGTGTACGAGCAGGCCGCGGCCGCGTTCACCGCCATGCTGGAGGACGCCGTCACGGGCCTGATGCAGCTCGTGCAGCAGAACGCGCGCGCGGTGCCGGACTCGCTCCAGGTCGCCGAGATGATCAGCGCCGGCGCCGCCCGCGCGGCGGGCGGAAGCGGTCCGGACGGAAGCGGTGCGGACGGAAGCGGTGGGGGCGACGCCGAAGCGGGCGGCCGGTCCGAGGAGAACGGCTCGCTGCGGGCCATGCTGCGTCGTTGGGAGAAGGACAAGTGAGCACGCTTCAGATCACGTTCGAGGCCGTCCCCGGTCTCACCGGTGCCGACCAGGCGTTCACCAGCGCCGAGCGCGAGGACGGCGGCCACGCCCTGCCGCAGGTGGTGCTGGAGTCGTACGACAACCTCCTCGGCTATCCGCGGGAGCTGCGCGTCATCGAGACCGCGGACGGCCCGGCGCCGCTGCGGCAGTGGCTGCGGAACGAGTGGACCCCGATGCCCTTCCCCGACCACCTGCCGGTCTACGGCCGGCTGGTGGTGATCCCCTCGCTGGTGGTGCCGGCGGAGGTGGTGCGCGCCCCGGGGAGCCCCGGCGGGGACGTGCGGGTCAGCGTCACCTGGAGGCTGACCTACCGCACCGAGAAGGGCGTCCAGGCCGAGGACTTCGCCTCGGTGGAGCTGACCTTCGGCTCCGGGGCGGCCCCGCAGAGCGCCGCCCCGCTGCTGGACGGCATCCCCCGGCACATCGGCTCCGGACAGGTCTTCTACCACTTCGCCGCGGTGGACTTCGGCAACACCGGTTCGACCGCCACCCTCTACAACGGCGAGGAGAACGTCATCTGGCGGATCGACCCCGAGCAGAACCGCTCGCTCGGCGCCTCGCTCGCCGAGGTCGTCCACCGCGCGCCCGGTGCCGCGCCCGTCGCACCACCGGCCTGGGCGGCGGCCGCGGAACCGCTGGCCGGCCGGGTGCTGGCCGACCAGCCGGAGGGCGAGCGCACGCCGCAGCGGCTGGCCGAGCTGCTCACGCTCGGCGACGGCCCCACCACGGCCCTGGTCGAGGCCACCTCCCACGAGCTGGAGAAGCTCGCCCGCACCGCCGGACTCAGCGAGTGGCTGGTCCCGCACCTGCACACGGCCTACGACCGGGCCTTCCGCGTCCCCCCGCTGACCCGGCTCGGTCTGCGCCGGGTGGACTTCCTCGCCGCCTCCAGCACCACCTACGAGGTGCCGAGCGTGCTCGTGGTCCGCGACGGGCGGCTCACCCTGAGCGTGGCCGAGTCCAACTCCCCGCTGCGCGGGCTCAAGCGCCGACTGCGCCGACCGGGCCCGATCCCGGTGCCGGACCTCGGGCCGGACGTGGTGCACGGCTCCGACGACCTGATGGCGCTGGCGTTCGTCCGGCTGATCGAGAGCGCCGAGGAGAACATCCGCCACCCGCAGACCGGCGAACCGCGCCACCTGGTCGAGCTCGTGGTCACCCACCCGACGACCACTCCGCCCGACGCGCTGAACCGGCTCGAAGCCCTGCTGAAGGAGAAGTGCGGCCTGCAGCAGGTCACGCTGAGCTACGACGAGGGGGTGGCCGCCGGGCTGTTCTTCGTCATGCGGGACTTCTCCGGCAGCACCGGCTCCGGCGTCGAGGCCCTGCGCGCCGCGTCCCGCAAGCTCCCCGACCGGGAACGCGACACCTGGCGCCAGACCATGCTGGTCATCGACATCGGCGGCGGCACCACGGACATCGCGCTGCTCGGGCTCACCCTCACCGACTACAGCCTGCCGATGGACGAGGAGCAGGCCCGGGTCCGCGGACGCCGCTACGAACTGCGTCCCGAGGTACTCGGTTCCTCCGGCCACCCCGACCTCGGCGGCGACTACCTCACCCTGCGGGTCTACTACCTGCTCAAGGCCGCGTTCGCGGACTACCTCCTGGAGCTGGCCCACGAGGAGCAGAGCGCGGCCCACGGCGGGGACGGGAGCGGGGGCGGGAGCCCCTCCGGCATCGGACAGGAACTGCTCGCCCTGCTCCCCGACGCACCGGCCGCCGGCCCGGCCGCGCCGCCGCGCAAGCTGGCCGCCGACGTGCTCAGCCACCTCTCCAGCCCGGTCCTGCCCAAGACGCTCGCCCCGGAGCGCGTGGCGAAACTGCTGACGGCGATCCTGCCGACCGGCTGGGAGCCCGGCGCCCACCTGGAGAACCCGCTGTTCCGCAAGGTCTGGGCGGACGCCGAGCAGGCCAAGATCAAGCTGGGCAGGACACCCTCCGAGGGCGCGGAGCCGGTGTGGACGGTGACCCGCAGCCGCGTGATCGAGTGGCTCAACGACCTCCCCGACCGGGAGCGGGCCGCCGGGCTGGGCGCCCTGCTCGACCGCCGCAAGAGCGAGGAGCTGTTCGACATCCGCCGGGAGGACTTCGACCGCCTCGCCGTCCCGGTCTTCCGGGAGGCCGCCGCGATCGCGGTGGAGCTGGTGCAGAGCCGGTTCGGGCAGGACCGGTCGATGACCCTCGACCGGATCATCCTGTGCGGACGCAGCACCTCGATGCAGATCGTGCTGGACTCGGTCGCCAAGGAGATCGCGCCGCGCAGCCTGCCGAACGGCCGGCCGGTGTTCCGCAACCCGGGCGCCATCGACGTGGAGGCGCCGTTCGCCAAGCAGGCCACCTCGATCGGCGCGGCCTGGGCGCACTCCCGCGGCCTCCAGCGCGACCGCTCCGGCCGGGCGGCCGACGAGATCGGAAACCTGCGCACCAGCACGGTGGAGATCAACGTCGGCGACCTGTCGGCCACGCTGCCCTGCGACTTCAGCCTCATCGACACCAACAACGAGCGCGCCCTGGTGTTCGCCGTCGGCACCCCGTACGACGAGGTGCCGGGCGGACGGCTGGCCGTGCGCTCGCGGTGGACCCCGCCGGACTGGTCGATCAACCTGCACCGGCCGCTCAACGCCGAGGTCAGCATGAGCTGGGCCACCTACGACGTCCGCCGCAAGGCCCTCGACCAGGGCGTCACCCTGGACGAGGACCTGTGGGCGGGCCGGCTGTCCGACGGCGTCGAACCCTCGATGCGGATGATGATGGAGATCGACGAACGGCTGGAGCCGCGGGTCTACTTCCGCCAGGGCGACCACGCCCACCACGTCGTCGACGGCACCTTCCTGGACCTGGCCGCGCTCGGCTGCGCCCGGCTCGGCGAGGACGGCCACCTGACCGGGCTGGCCGGTCCCGTCACCATGGCCGGCATCAACCGGGAGGGCGTCCCCAGCACGCCGGTGGAGGTCCTGCCGCACTGGAGCGACGGGGTCAGGCTGACCGAGCGGATGCCGGTCACCTTCCACCACAGCCACGACCTGGCCGGTCCCGACGAGCCCGTCCCCGGTCTGCTGATCCCGTTCGCACCGGTCCCCTCGGCCGACGAGTACGTCTTCGCCTACGTCGCCGAGGACGGCACGGAGCGGCCGCTCGGCCGGCTGAACGCCCCGGTCGGCCACCGCCGCACCTCGCGCCACCTCAGTCTGGACAGCCTGGGCCTGCTGCGGGTGCATCCCACCGTGCCGCCGTTCCTGGAGGCGCAGGACCTGAGGACCGTGCAGGAGCACCCCGGAACGGTGTTCTCCGCGCTCATGACGCAGGACCTGGACAGCCTCTACCCCGACTGGGACCCCTTCAGCGGCCGGCACTGAAACCACGAGGGAAAGGGATCGGCACGGACATGGACTCCGATCGCTCCGAACACTCAGAGCACCCCGAGCACCCCGAGCACTCCGGGCGCTCAGGCGTCACCACCGACCACCGCACCGCCGAGGCGCACCGGGTGGCGGTGGCCCTCGCCGACGCGCTGCTGGCGCTGGCGCCGGTGGACGAACGGCTGCACCGGCGGCTCGTCGACATCGCGGGGGCGCTCCGCGACCTGTGGCTGGAGCAGGTCCGGGACGAGGCGCTGTACCTGGCGCACCGGCACCTGGAGGAACTCGTGCAGATCGCCTGCCGCGACCTCCCGGCGACGGACGACGGTGACCGGGTGCCGGTGCGGGAGGACACGCCTGCCCCGGTCACCCCGGAGGCGAAC
>NZ_BAAAKJ010000133.1:0-1254 GCF_039527695.1 Kitasatospora putterlickiae | reverse complement strand
CGACATCGCCCCGACCGACGACACCGACGACACCGACGAGGCCGACAACGCCACCGACACCGCCACCGAAACCGAGGAGGACGACCTCCCGGCCGTCCTCCAGGCCCTCAACGACGAGACCCGCTCCCGGTGGCCGTCCGATCCGGGCCGTCCCGGGTTCCACCCGGAGCTCCTGACCCCGGCCCCCCAGATCGCCCTGGGCCGCGCGTCCGCCACCGACCACCGGGAACTGGCCCGCGGACTGCGGCTGGACGCTCTGCGGCTGAAACCTCCCGCCGGCGACGCCCTGCACCGGAAGCTGGCCGGGATCCTCCGGACGGACACCCCGCCGGCCGGGGCCAGGCTGCCCGGCTTCGGCGACGTCCTGGATCCGGTGCGGCTCGGACAGCGGTCGGCCGAGGGCACACAGCCGGAACAACTGCCCGCGCTCTGGGAGCGGTTGGTCCTGCTGCTCAGCCCGAAGGACGCCACCTTGGCGGCCGAGCCGCCGCACGTCATGCACAACCAGCAGCGATCGCTGTGCGTGGTCGTCCAGCACGCCCTGGACCTGGTCGCCGTGGCGCGGGAGAGCCTGCTGGTGCCGTCCAGCGGAGTGGTCCGCGCGAACGGGCTGCAGCACATCAGCGTCCTCGACGACACGAGTGCCAGGAACTGGGAGGCCGCGGTCTTCAGCTGGCTGAAGGAGCTGAGCCGGATCGGTGAGCGCACGAACCAGGAGCGCCGCACGACCTTCATGACGAAGCTGACGAAACTCGACCACGTCCTCGCCCAGGTCATCACCGACCCGCTGCCGGAGAGCGGCAGTTGGTGGTACGACGGCCGCCGGCGGCTCCGCGGCGAGGTCTACCAGCTGATCACCAAGGAGGGCGGCGTACCGCTGGGCAACTTCGACGACTACCCGACGAAGAACATCAGCACGGTCGCGGACACCCGCCCGCTGTCCGGGCGAGCGCCCAACACGGTGCTGTGGTGGCTGAAGCTCCCGTACGACCCACGGCACAACCAGGCCCCGGAGCGGGGCGAGGCCATCTGCTCCGACCGCCAGTCCAACACCGCCCGCCGGCTCGGGCACTGACATGGCCGCACACCCCGACGAGCCCGTCCCGGCGGACGGACCGGGCCGGCACGCGCAGGTCGCCGGGCTGTTGGGCGACACCGCCGTCGGCGAGCGCGCCGGGATGCGCCGTTCGCTGGCCGAGGATCTCGCGGCGGCGGCCGGTGTCAGGGAAACGGTGGGCCACCGGGTCGCGCTCC
>NZ_BAAAKJ010000132.1:70028-79304 GCF_039527695.1 Kitasatospora putterlickiae | reverse complement strand
GCAGTCGCCGGCGGAGGCCCGCGCGGCGCTCGGGGCGGCGCACCCGGGCGTGCTGGTGCTGGTGGACGGCCGGGCCGCCGGGGTCCTGCCACGGTCCGCGCTCACCGCGTAGACCGGCGAAGGGGCACCGGGACGCCCTGGCAGACTCGACGCCATGGCAGAGATCGAGATCGACGGCGCCCCCGCCGAGCCCGCCCACCTGGCGGCCCTGGGCCTGCTCAACTACGGGCACTTCACCACCCTGCGCGCCGAGGCCGGCCACGCCCGGGGCCTCGCGCTGCACCTGGACCGGCTGGTCCGCGACTGCCGCACGGTGTTCGGCGCCGCGCTGGACCGCGACGAGGCGCGCGCCCGGATCCGCCGGGCGCTGCCGGCCGACGGCGCGCCGGTGATCGTCCGGGTCACCGTGTTCGACCCGGCGCTCGGCCTGGAACGCCCCTCCGCCCCCGCCGTGCCCCACCTGCTGGTCACCACCCGCCCGGCGCCGGCCACCGCGCCTGGGCCGCTGCGGGTGCGCACCGCCGGGTACCGGCGCGAGCTTCCGGAGGTGAAGCACGTCGGCCTGTTCGGCCTGCTGCACCAGCGCCGGCTCGCCCAACTCGACGGCTACGACGACGTCCTGCTGCTCGACGAGGCGGGCCGCGTCAGCGAGGGCGCCACCTGGAACCTCGCGCTGTACGACGGCCGCTCGCTGGTGTGGCCGGACGCCGCCGCGCTGCCCGGTGTCACCGCCGCTCTGCTCGCGGGTGCCCATCCAGGTCCGCAGCGGTGCGAGCCGGTCACCGTGGACGCCTTGGGTGGCTTCGTCGCCGCCGTCGCCGTCAACGCGGGTGTGGGTGTCCGCCCGCTCGCCGCGATCGACGGTGCCGTCCTCGACCCGGCCCACCCGGTGGTCGGTGAACTGCGGGCCGCCTACGAGGGCGTGGAGCCGGAGCGGATCTGACGAGGAGCGGATCCGACCGCGACGGGCGCCCGCCCCGAACCGCGCGCTGGTGTGGCCGGACGCCGCCGTGCTGCCCGGGGTCACCGCCGCTCTGCTCGCCGGGCCTGCCGTGGCGGGAGCCGGCCGCTGTGGACGCCCTGGGTGGTTTCGTCGCCGCGCTTGACGGCGCCGTCCCGCCCCGGCGCACCCGGTGGCCGCCGAACTGCGGGCCGCCCACGAGGGCGTGGAGCCGGAGCGGATCCGACCGTGGAGGGTGCCCGCTCCGAACCGCGTGGTGCGGCCGGACGCCGACGGGTGCTTACCCGGGCCCGCAGGGGTGGAAGCCGGTCACCGCGGACGCCTTGGGGGCCCGGTCGAGGACGGAGTCGTCGATCGCGGCGAACGGGCGGACACCCGCACCCGCATTGACGGCGGCATCGAGGCAACCCACCGGGTGGTGGTGGCCGGATCCGACCGGGGAGGGCGCCCGCCCCGAGCCGCGCGCCCTGGCGTCACCCGGACCCTGGACGGGGGGATAACCCCACCCCCGGTCCGCCAGCGGACTGGATGGTCCGCCGGCTCCCGCCTTCCTAGCCTGGAACACGTCGACGACCAGCGACGATCCACGAAGGAAGGCCCCACCATGGCACCCCGCCGTTCCCGTCCCCAGCCCGAGCCGACCGGGCGCCCCGCCGCCCACGCCGCGATCGAGCTGCGCGGCGTCCGGCGCAGCTACGGCCGGGGTGGCGAGACCGTGCACGCCCTGCGCGGCATCGACCTGGCGCTCGGTCACGGCACCTTCACCGCCGTCATGGGGCCGTCCGGCTCGGGCAAGAGCACCTTCCTGCAGTGCGCGGCCGGCCTGGACCGGCCGACCGCCGGCGAGGTCTACCTGGGCGGCGAGGACATCACCCGGCTGAGCGAGGACCGGCTCACCAAGCTGCGCCGCAACCGGATCGGCTTCGTCTTCCAGTCCTTCAACCTGCTGCCGTCGCTGACCGTGCTGCAGAACGTGCTGCTCCCGCAGCGCCTCGCCGGGGAGCGCCAGGACCGGGCCAGGGCCAGGGAGCTGCTCTCCCAGGTCGGCCTCGCCGACCTCGGCCGCAGGCGGCCCGGGGAGCTGTCGGGCGGTCAGCAGCAGCGGGTGGCGATCGCCCGCGCGCTGATCACCGCCCCGGACGTGCTGTTCGCGGACGAGCCGACCGGCGCGCTGGACACCACGACCGCGCACGAGGTGCTCGGCCTGCTGCGGCGCGCGGTGGACACCATGGGCGCCACCGTCGTCATGGTGACGCACGACCCGGTGGCCGCCTCGTTCGCCGACCGGGTGGTCTTCCTGGCCGACGGCGCGTTCGCCGACGAGCTGTACCACCCTGACCCGCAGACGATCGCCGAGCGGATGGTCACCCTCACCGCGCGCCGGGTGGGGGCGGCGGCATGAGCAACGGACTCGCCCGTGCCTCGGTGCGCTTCCGGCCGGCGTCCTTCGTCGGCACCTTCGTCGCACTGCTGTTCGCCGCCGCCGTGATCATGGCCTGCGGCACGCTGCTGCAGACCGGCATCACCGCCTCGGTGCCGTCCGTCCGGTACGCCGGGGCGCCGGTCGTGGTGGCCGCCGATCCGAACGTCAGCATCACCTACAAGACGAACGACGAGTCCGACACCCACGAGCAGCCGCTGTCCGAGCGGGCCCGGGTGGACGCGGGCCTGGTGGCCAGGATCGCCGCACAGCCCGGCGTCGCGGCCGCCCGCCCGGACACCGCCTTCCCCCTGCAGAACGCGACACAGAACGCGACACAGAACGCGGCGCAGAACGCGGCACAGGGCGCGACGCCCCAGGGCCCGGCGGGCCCGCTCACCGGCCGGGGCTTCGCGGCGCTCGGCATCGCCGGCCCGCAGGACCGGCTGGTCGAGGGCCGCGCCCCCGGCGCGGGGGACGTCGTGCTGGACGCCGACACGGCGCGCGCCGCCCACCTCGCGCCGGGCGCCACCGTCGCGCTCACCGCCCCCGGCGGCACCGGCACCTACCGGATCTCCGGCCTCGCCGCCCCCCAGCAGGCGGGCCCCACCGCCTGGTTCGCCGACGAGCAGGCCGACCGCCTCTCCGGCCACCCCGGGCGGGTCGACGCCATCGCCGTCCAGCCCCGCGAGGGCGTGGACCGCAAGGCCCTGACCGCCCAGGTGAAGCAGGCCGTCGGCGGCGCCGCCGAGGTGCGGACCGGCACGGGGCGCGGCCTCGTCGAGCAGCCCCTCCTCAACGAGGCCAAGGTGATGCTGGTCGCGATCGGCGGCTCCTTCGGCGGCACCGCCACCATGACCGCCGTGTTCGTGGTCATCTCCACCGTCGCCCTGGCGACCGGCCAGCGGGCCCGTGAGTTCGCCCTGCTGCGCGCCGTCGGCGCCACCCCGCGCCAGATCCGCCGCACCATCGCCACCGAGGCGATGCTGGTCGCGCCGCTCGCCGCCGCGCTCGGCATCCTGCCCGGTGTGCTCCTGGCCCGCTGGTGGTTCAACGGGATGGTGGAGCGCGGGGTCGTCCCGGCCGACGTCGAGCTGTCCGTCGGACCGATCCCGATGCTGGTCGCCGTCGCGGCCTGCACGCTGGCCGCGCTCGCCGCCGGCTTCTTCGCCGCCCGCCGCCCCGCGCGGATGCGGGCCGGCCAGGCGCTGGGCGCGGCGGCCGTCGAACCGGCCCGGCTCGGGATCGTCCGCACCGTGCTGGGCGTGGTGTTCACGGCCGGCGGTGTGGTGCTGGCCGGGGTCGCCGCCAGTCTGGACGGTGAGAACGCCGCGAACACCGCGCTCGGCGTGGTGATGTCCTTCCTGGTCGCGGTCGCGCTGCTCGGCCCGTGGGTGTCCCGGCTGGCGGCCTGGGTGCTCGGCCTGCCGCTGCGGGCGGGCGGCGCGCCCGGCTCGCTGGCGGCCGACAACACCCGGGCCAACGCCCGCCGGCTGGCGTCCGCGATCACGCCGATCGTGATGGTCACCGCCTTCTGCGGCACCCTGCTGTTCATGCAGAGCACCATCCGGCACGAGACCGGCGAGCAGGTGCGCACCGGCATCACGGCCGACCACGTGCTCGGCTCCACCGGCCCCGGCCTGCCCGTCGCCGCGCCGGGAACGTCCGCCGCGCCGGGAACGTCCGCCGCGCCGGGAACGTCCGCCGCGTCGGGCACCACCGGTGTCGTCGAGCAGGCGGCCAAGGTGCCCGGGGTGGACGCGGCCGTCGGCGTGCTGCGCACCGGCATCGTCTACCGCACCGGCGACCAGCTGCTCTCCGCCACCGCGCTGGGCATCACCGGAGACCCGTCCCGGCTGCCCAAGGTGCTCGACCTCGGTGTGCGGGCCGGTTCGCTGGACGGGTTGGGCCGCGCCGCGGACACCGTCGCGCTCTCCACCGACCTGGCCTCCGCCCTGGGCGCCGAGGTCGGCGAGCGGGTCCCGTTCTGGCTGGGCGACGGCACGGAGGCGAAGCCCCTGCTGGTCGCCACGTACGAGCGCGGGCTCGGCTTCGGCCAGGTGCTGCTGCCCCGGGCGGCGGTCGCGGCGCACGTCACCGCCGGCTACGACAGCCAGGTGCTGGTCGCGGACGCGCCCGGCGCCGACCGGGCCGCCGTCGCCAAGGCCCTCTCCGGCCTCGGTGTCCCGGGTCTGACGGTGACCGACCGGGCGGGCTTCGCGGCGCAGGCCGACAAGTCGCAGGAGATGGGCTCCTGGGCGAACACCGTGATGGCCGGTGTGCTGGGCGGGTTCGCCGCCGTCACGGCCGCTAACACCCTGGTCATGACCGTGCTGGACCGGCGCCGCGAGGTGGGGCTGCTGCGGCTGGCCGGCACCACCCGGCGGCAGGTGCGCCACATGATGCGCTGGGAGGCGCTGCTGGTGGCCGCGGCCGGCCTGGGCGTCGGCTCGGTGATCGCCTGGCTCACCCTGGTGCCGATCACCCGGGGCCTCACCGGTGCGACGCCGTACGTCCCGGCCGGGACGGCGCTGCCGCTGGCGGCCGGCGCGGTGCTGCTCTGCCTGGCCGCGACGGGCCTGCCGGCCCGGGCCCTGCTGCGGTCCAGCCCGGTCGGGGCGAGCGGCGGGAAGCAGTAGCGCCAGGCGAACGGGCAACGGGCGGGCCCTACGGGACCGCCGGCCCTGCGAGAGGGGCGGGTCCTACGAGACGGGCCCCGGTCCACCGGCGGCGACGGGGGTGTCGCCGGGCCACNNNNCCTCCCGGCGTTTGGAGCAGGCGGCTGTTGGAGCAGGCGGCTCTCGGAGCACTCCGAGGGCGTGAACGGGCGGTGCGCGCGGGTACGGCGCACCGCCCGTTCGGGTGACAAAGCCGCGCTGAACAGGCGGGAGAACGGGGTCGTCGGCCTAAAAGCGGCGGCGCCGCACGGATAGTGAGGGGAGATCAGCCGCGTTCGCGGCCCGCGCCCGTTCCGGAGCCGCGTGCCCGCGGCGCCCGTCCCGCCCACACCCCCCGCGCCGAGCGCGTCCGGCATGCCCGCCCCCGGGCGTGCCCACCGCGCCCCGGCGCGCCCGGCAGAAAGAAGGCCGACCGTTGAGCAGTCCCCCGGTGACCCGTACGCCCCGCCTGCCGCTGTTCCCCTCGGCGCGTTCGTCGGGCCGCGCGCCGGCGCCCCCGGCGGTCCGCCTGCCGCGGCTCCTGCTGCGGGGCACCACGACCGCCTCGGCCGCGCTGGTGCTGGCCGGGACGGTGCTGGCCGCGGGCTTCCTGAACGGCCACTACGAGGCGCTGCGGGCGCACGAGGTGGTCGCGATGGTGCTGGGCGGCGTGCTGACCGTCCAGGTGCCGGTGGCGGCGCTGGTCCGCCGGGCCGCCGGGCCGGCGGGGGAGCGCGGGCCGTGGTGGCCGCTCGCGGCGGCGGCGCTGCTGCTGGTCGCGGACGGGGCGCAGACCGGGACCGGCTACGAGCGGGCGGTCGGCGTGCACGTCACGCTGGGCGTGCTGCTGGTCAGCGCGCACCTGTTCTGCCTGGTCGGCGCGTGGCGGCTGCCGCTGACCTCGCCCGCACCCGAGCCGTCGGCGTCCTCGGTGTCCCCGGTGTCCTCAGTGTCCTCGGCGTCTTCGGTGTCCTCGGCGGCGGTGGAGGACGGGCCGGGCCGACTGCCCCGGCCCTCGGGCACCGGCACCGGCCCCGTGGAGGTGGCGCCGTGAACCGCCGCCGGTTCCTCGGCGCCGGCGCCGCCGTGCTCGGTGCCGGCGCCCTCGGGACCTTCGCCGTCCCCGCCGCCGCCCGGCTGCTGGCCGAGGGCCGCCCGGGCCGGCTGCTGCGCAGCGAGGTCCCGCTGCCGGACCCCTTCGAGGTGCCGCTCCCGGTGCCGGCCGTGCTCGCCCCGGTCCGCTCCGACGCCACCGCGGACTACTACGAGATCACCCAGCGGGTCGCCGCGCTGGAGATCCTGCCCGGCCTGCGCACCGAGGCCTGGACGTACGGGGGCACCTACCCCGGGCCGACGCTGTCCGTCCGCTCCGGGCGCCGGACCGTGGTGAGCCACCGCAACGAGCTGCCGGTGCCCACGGTGGTCCACCTGCACGGCGGCCACACCCCGGCGGACAGCGACGGCTACCCGGTGGACCTGCTGCTCCCGGTCGGTTCGTCCGGCGATCACCTCGCCGCCCACGGCGCCGGGCACCCGATGGCAGGCATGGCAGGCATGGCAGGGATGGACGTCGACGAGGACACCGCCCGCATCGTCACCGGAACCCGCGACTACACCTACCCGGGCCACCAGCGCGCCGCCACCCTCTGGTACCACGACCACCGGATGAGCTTCACCGGCCCCGCCATCTGGCGCGGCCTGACCGGCTTCCACCTCCTGCACGACGACGAGGAGGACGCCCTGCCGCTACCGCGCGGCGAGCGCGACCTGCCGCTGATGCTCGCCGACCGCGCCTTCGCCGCCGACGGCTCCTTCGCGTACCCCGCCACCGACCCCGACCTCGCCGTGCCGGGCGTCACCGACGACTACATGAACGGCGTCCTGGGGGACGTCGTCCTGGTCAACGGCGCCCCCTGGCCGCGCGCCGAGGTGGACCGGGCCCGCTACCGGCTGCGCCTGCTCAACGCCTCCAACGCCCGGCTCTACCGGCTGGAGCTCGACCCGCAGCCGTCCGGCGGCGACGCGCTGGTCCAGATCGGCGGCGACGGCGGTCTGCTGGAGGAGCCGATCGCGCACGACGCGGTCGAGATCGCGCCCGCCGAGCGCTTCGACCTGGTGGTGGACTTCTCCCGCTACCCGCCCGGCACCGAGGTCCGGCTGATGAACCGCTTCGGCGGCGGGCGGACCGAGGAGGTGATGCTCTTCGAGGTCGGCTCGCGCCGGGTGAGCGACGACTCGGCCGTGCCCGAGCGGCTCTGCACCCTCGAACGGCTCGACCCGGAGGCCGCGGTCGCCACCCGGGTCTTCGGCTTCCGCCGCAGCCGCGACGGCGACTGGACGATCAACAACCAGCTCTACCGGCCCGGCCGCGCGATCGCCCGTCCGGAACTCGGCAGCACCGAGATCTGGCGGTTCTTCAGCGACGTCCACCACCCCGTCCACGTGCACCTGAACTCCTTCCAGGTGCTGTCGCGCAACGGCGGCGACCCGGGCCCGTACGACGAGGGCTGGAAGGACACCGTGGACCTGCGGCCAGCGGAGGCGGTGGAGGTGCTGGTGCGGTTCACCGACCATCCGGGGTCGTACATGCTGCACTGCCACAACCTGGAGCACGAGGACATGGCGATGATGGCGGACTTCGTCGTCGAGTGACCACGTACCTCACCCGTTCGGCGGAGCGTGGTGGGCGTCCTGGACGCCCACCACGGCCTTCGAGCGCCGCGGCCCACGCCTCGACGTGCCGCCCCGCGGCGGCTGCCCTAGCGTCACCCGCAGGGCGGCCACTCGTCGGCCGGCCCCCGGAGCGCCACGCCGAGGAGTCGCAGATGACCAGTCCGACCGAACGCCGGCGGCGCGGCCGGGCCGCCCGCGACCGCATCCCGCGCTCCGCCCACGGCCGCTGGATCCCCGCCGCCGACCGGCCCGACCCGCTGACCGTCCTCGCGCGGCAGGCCGAGGACCGGCTCGCCGACCTCAACCCGATCCGCTACGGCCGGATGGCCGACTCGCCGTTCGCCTACCTGCGCGGCGCCGCCGCCGTGATGGCCGCCGACCTCGCGGTCGTCCCCGAGACCGGCATCACCGTCCAACTCTGCGGCGACGCGCACCTGCTGAACTTCGGCGTGTACGCCTCCCCGGAGCGCGCGCTGCTCTTCGACGTCAACGACTTCGACGAGACCTACCCCGGCCCCTTCGAGTGGGACCTCAAACGGCTCGCCGCCAGCGTCGCCGTCGCCGCCCGCGACAACGGCCAGGGCGACGACCACGCCCGCCGGGCCGCGCTCACCGCCGCGCAGGGCTACGCGCTCGCCATGCGCCGGCTCGCCGGACTCGGCGAACTCGACGTCTGGTACGCCCGGATCGACACCGACGACCTGCTCCCGCTGGTCCGCAAGGGCCGCCGCAAGCGCGTCGAGGCCACCCTCGACAAGGCGCGCCGCCGCACCAGCCTCCAGGCCTTCGGCAAGCTCACCGAGGAGGACGAGCAGGGCCGGCGCCGGATCGTCAGCGACCCGCCGCTGCTCGATCCGGTCCCGCGCGAGGAACTGCGCCGGGTCGGCAAGATCTTCGGCGACTACCGGGCCACCCTCGCCGAGGACCGCCGCGTCCTGCTCGACCGCTTCCGGCTGACCGACGCCGCCCGCAAGGTGGTCGGCGTCGGCAGCGTCGGCACCCGCTGCTTCATCCTCCTGCTGGAGGGCCGCGACGAGCGCGACCCGCTGTTCCTCCAGATCAAGGAGGCCGGGCGGTCCGTCCTGGAACAGCACCTGCCCGCCACCCGCCCGACCGCCGAGGCCCCGGTGGTGCACGGCGGGCACCGCGTGGTCACCGGCCAGCGCCTGCTCCAGGCCGCCAGCGACATCTTCCTCGGCTGGACCACCGGCCCGGCCGGCCGGTACTTCTACGGGCGCCAGCTGCGCGACATGAAGGGCTCCGCCGACGTCGCCGGCATGACCCCCCGAGACCTGCGCGCCTACGCCGACCTCTGCGGCCGGGCCCTGGCCCGCGCGCACGCCCGCTCCGGCGACCGGATCGCCATCGCCGGCTACCTCGGCGGGTCGGACACCTTCGCCGAGGCGGTCGCCGCCTTCGCCCTCCAGTACGCCGACCGGACCGCCGCCGACCACGCCGCGCTGGAGGCGGCGATCGACGACGGCGCGCTGACGGCGCGGCGCGGGGTCTGAGAACGGTCCGCGCTTCCCTCCGGGGGACCACGGCCGCCGCCCCCGCCCGGCCGC
>NZ_BAAAKJ010000132.1:64049-70018 GCF_039527695.1 Kitasatospora putterlickiae | reverse complement strand
GCGCCCGGCGCTACGCCCCGACGGCGCCGAGGAGACGGTCGGCCACCAGGTCCGGCCGGTCGCTCGTGATCGCGTGGCCGGCGCCGGCCACCACCTCCACCCGCGCCGAGGGCACCAGCCGGCCGATGCGCTCCGCGACCTCGCGCGAGTCGTGCAGGGCGCTGCGCGCTCCGAGCAGGAACAGCGAGGGAACGCCGCCCAGCAGGCCCAGCTCCTCGTCGGAGAGGACCGGCGGCACCGGGAGCGCGCGGCGGAATCCCGTCGACGCGCGCATCAGGCGCATCAGTTCGGTCTCCAGGATGGTGCTGTTGCCGACCAGCCGGGCCAGGCCGGGGCGCAGCGACCGGGGCGCGGCGGACGCGAGCCCGCCCGCGATCAGCCAGGCGTAGAACCGGGGGCCCACGCGGGAGAAGCCCGCCGGGTCCAGCAGGGTGAGCGAGGCGACCCGGCCGGGGTGGTGGAGCTGGTGGCTGAGGGCCAGCCAGCCCCCGTAGGAGCAGCCGACCAGGTGGGCGGCCGTCGCGTCCAGGCCGGCCAGGACGTCCTCCAGCCAGGCGGCGCCGTCCCGGCCGTCGGCGATCGGGGCGCTCTGGGTGCTCGCCCCCGGTTCGCCGACGGTGTCGACGGCGACGACCGGGCGGTGCCGGGCCAGCGCGTCGATGTAGCGGTGCCACATCAGGGCGTTGCCACCGGAGCCCGGGAGCAGGACGACGGGGTCGCCGGTCGGTGGTCCCGCCCGGTGGACGCGGGTGGTCCCGTAGCCGGTCGGGAGGTCGATCGCGGTGCGCGGTCCGGGCCAGAGTTCCGCCAGGGCCCGTTGGTAGGCAGCGTCGAACCGCTGCCGCGCCCGGTCGTTCTTGAACGCGCTGATTCGCATGGTACATCTGTATCACGGCATGATACGGGTGTACCAGAGAGGTGGAGCCATGAACGTGCGCGTCGATCACGAGGAACGCCGACGGCAGATCGCCGAGGCGCTGCTGCGGATCGCCGACACCCAGGGCCTCCAGTCGGCCAGCATGCGGGTGGTCGCCGCCGAGGCGGGCGTCTCGCTGCGCCTGGTGCAGTACTACTTCAAGACCAAGCAGGGGCTGCTGCTGGACGCCCTGACCAGGCTGACCGCCCAGCTCCAGGCCCGGATGGAACGCTGGATCGCCGAGGCCGGCTCCCCGCCCACCCCGCGCGGCACCGTCACCGCCGTGCTGTCCTGCATCCTGCCGACCGACCCGGAGAGCCGCCGGATCACCAGGACCTTCGCGGCCTACTACACCCTGGTGCTCAACGACCCCGAGGTGCTGGAGAAGCACGGCGCGCGGCAGCCCGAGGTGCTGGAGGGCTTCCTCGCCAAGCAGCTCCACGCGGCCCGGCAGGCCGGCGGGATCGCCCCCGGCAAGGACCCCGGGATCGCCGCCGCCGGCCTGCTGGCCATGGTCAACGGCCTGGGCTCCAGCGTGCTGGGCGGCCAGCGCTCCGGCGACGAGGCGCTCGCGATCCTCGCCCGCCACCTGGACGAGCTCTTCCTGACGCCTGACGCCTGACGCCTGACGCCTGGCACTCTGACGCCCTGGCACTCTGACGGGCTTCCGGCCGGTCCCCGCTGTCAGTGGCATGTGCCAGGATCTGCGGTCATGTTGGAGATCACGGTGCGGACGGAAAACGACGAGACCCACCCCCGGCCGGGCGTCGAGGCGCTGGCGGGGCTGGTCCGGCGGATCGGGGCGAAGCGGGACCGCTTCCTGGTGGTCGAGCGGAGGCCCGACGAGCCGGACGTCTACGTCCAGGTCTGGCACGAGGAGGGTGAGAACTACACCCTGGAGTACCGGGACGGCGGACCCGACAAGCACTTCCAGGTGCTCCTCGACGACCCCGAGCCGGTGATCACCGCCATGACCGCCTGGGCGCGCCGGGAGCCCGGGTGGGGAGAGGGGCACGCGTGGGAGGCGCTGGAGCTGCCGTAGTGAACGGGCCCGGCCGCGCGGGACGTCGGATCCGCCGACGTCCCGTGCGGCGGGCGCGGTGGGGTCAGCTCATCGACCAGACGAACGGGTCGTGGGGGACCGGCGGGGACGGCCGGGGGGCGGACGCCCCGGCGGTGCGCTCCACCACGGATCGGTCGACCGCCGGCGAGGCCCCGGACCGCGCGGGGGCGGAGCGCAGGCCCGCGGCCGCCTCGTCGAGCAGGTCGATGGCGGCCCCCGGGAGGGCCTGGCCGGGGAGGTGGTCGCGGGCGAGCCGGGCGGCGGCTTGCAGCGCGTCGTCCGTGATGTCCACCCCGTGGTGCTCGACCAGCCGGTGCCGGGCGCCGCGCAGGATCTCCAGCACGTCGGCCGGGCCCGGCTCGTGGACCGGCACGGGCTGGACCAGGCGGTCGAGTCCGGCGTCCCGTTCCCAGCGCAGGTACTCGGCCGTGGTGGCGGTCGCGACCACGGAGACACCGGGGAGCCCGAACACCAGGCGGAAGAAGGCCAGCGCCTCCGTCCGTCCCTCCCGGGTCCGGACCGGGGCGAGGGCGTTGTCGAGGAACAGCACGAGCCCGGTCGACCGCTGGACGTCGCCGACCAGGTCCGCCATCACCTCGGTGAACCGTCCGTGGTGCTGCGGGTCGGTGAAGAGCGCGCCGACGTCGAGGAGGCGGACGGTGCGGCCCCCGAACTCCGCCGGTGCCGTCCCGGAGACGAGGGCCTCGGCCAGGCCGATCACCACGCTCGTCGTACCGGCCCCGGGTTCGCCCACGAGCAGCGCGACGTTGCGGTGCCGTCGGCTGAAGACCCGCAGGATCCGCTCGATCTCCGAGTCCCGCCCGATGACCGTGGGCGCCTCCTGCGCGCTCGCCTCGGCGCTCAGGTCCCGGGTGAACCGGTCCAGCGAGGTCGGCTCCGGTGGGGGCTCCGGGGGATCCTCCGGGGGCGAGTACGCGGTCAGCAGGATCACGACGTGGTTCCGGATCCGGCTGTGGTCGGCGCCGGACTCCTTCAGGATCGTGGCTCCGACACCCTCGTCCTCCCGGATGACCCCCAGGAGGAGGTGCTCCGTGCCGATGTAGTTGTGGCCGAGGTCCTGAGCCGAATTGAGCGAGAGTTCAAGGGCCTTCCTGGCGGCCGGGGTGAAGTGAAGGTTCTCTGTCGTCCGGTGCGGTTGATGCCTGACACGCCGCTCGACCTCCGCCCGGACCGCCGTGAGCGAGAGACCGAGGCGCTCCAGAACCTTGGCGGCGACGCCCTCGCCCTCGTGGATGAGCCCCAGGAGGAGGTGTTCGGTGTCGATGGCGTCCCGCTCCTGCCACCGCGCCTCCTCCTGGGCCAGGACGACGACCCGCCGCGCCCGGTCGGTGTACCTCTCAAACACCCGTTCCCCCTCCCTCCAGCGCCGCCAGGTCCTTCCGCGCCCGCACCGTGTGCGGATGGTCCGGGCCGAGCAGGCGCTTCCGTTCCCCGACCAGCTGCCGCAACAGGGCCACCGCCTCCGCCTCGGCGCCCGTCAACGCCAGGTTGCGGGCGAGCATGTGCCGGGTCCGCAGGGTGTCCTCGTGCTCGCCGCCCAGGACGCGGCTGCGGTCGGAGAGCAGGACCCGCAGCATGGTGATCGCCTCCGCCCGGTGGCCGGACTCGCCGAGGTTGACGGCGAGGAACTGGCGGGTGTGCAGGGTCTGCGGGTGTTCCTCGCCGAGCAGTTGGGCGTAGGCGTCGGGAAGGGGCCGCAGCAGGCGAACGGCCTCCGCCGGGTCGCCGGCGCCGCCGACGCAGTGGGCGAGGGCGCGGCGGGAGAGCAGGGTGTCCTCGTGGTCCGGGCCGAGGATGCGGGTCTGCTCGTCCAGCACGGCGCGCAGGGATTCGGAGGCGCCGGTCCAGTCGCCCTCCAGCGCCTGCTGTTCGGCCTCCTCCCGCCGCTTGCGCAGCCCGGGGGCGGCGGTGAGGCCGAAGGCCCGGTTGAGGCCGAGGGCGGTCCGGTCGGCGTTCTGGGTTCCCCGGTTGCGCGGGACGGGCAGGTTCCGGGCGCGCATCTCGGCGGCGATCCGCCGGTAGAGCTCCACGACGGTGAGCTCTTCCGGGGCGTCGGCGACGCCCTCGCGCAGCATCCTGATGAGCCGCCCGGAGAAGGCGGTGTGCTCCTCGTCGGGCGGGGAGAGCGCGACCTGGTTGTGCGGGGCCGAGGCGAGCACGTAGGTGCCGTCGATCTCCAGCTGGTTGATGGTGGTGCCGTTGCCGGCCATGGTGTCGTTGACGGCACGGCCGGAGAAGCAGCAGTCCAGCACGATGATCTTGGTGGTGGCCTGGCTGTCGAGCACGGCGGCGCGCAGCTTGTCGTACTCGATGGAGTTGAAGTCCGGTGACGCGTACTCGCTGTAGGGCAGCGCGAGGTAGAGGTCGTGCCGGCGTCCGCCGACCAGTCCGTGTCCGGCGAAGTAGACCAGCAGCAGGTCCTCGGCCTCGTCCGCGGCGTCCCGCAGACGCCGGCCGACCCGGGACAGGTCGCCGTCGTTCAGCAGGACGGTGCAGTGCTCCTCGGGCACGATGCCGTGGTCCGGGTCGGTGAACACCTTCGCCAGGTCGGTGATGGTGGGCCGGACCGCCGGGAGGTCCGGCAGGTCCGGGTCCGTGTACTCGCTCGCGCCGACGAGCACGATCCGGGAACGATCGCGGTCCGGAAGCGGCACGTCAGGCCTGCTCGGGGGTGGACTCGTCCGGATCCGCCAGGGCCGCGCGCAGGATCTCCTCCAGCTCCCCGGCGCGCACCCGCTTGGCGTCGAGTTCCACCGTGGCGCCGCCCGGCCGGCGGATCTTCAGCCGGACGTCGCTGCGCCGCGGCTGGGCGAACCACGCGCGCAGCGACGAGGCGAGCACCGAGAGGCCGCCACCGGCGCCGAGGGCGACGGAGACGGTGTCCAGCACCGCTCCCATCTCGCCGGGCCCGGGCGCCCGGCCGGTCAGGGCGACTTTCCGCAGCTCGGACTCCCCCCGGAGCCAGTCGGTCAACGATTCGGCCTCCGCGACGGTCTCCCCACCGGTCACGGAAATGTGCACGTCCACGAGCGCCCCCCATTAGGCCTGGTGACGGACGGAGTTGAGGGCGGCCAGTCTACTGATCCAGGCCGCTCCGCGCAGTGCTCTCAGGAACGGGATCAGGGACCGGGGACGAGCAGGTGGAGCGCCCCCGGGGCGACGGTGACCTCGATCGGGAGGCGGGACATGAACTCGCCGTCGGCGTAGGCGGTGATGCCCGGGGAGGTGAGGCGGAGCGAGGGGGTGCGGTGGGTGGTGACCTCGGGGTGGTGGATGTGGGTGCCCTTGAGCAGGGTGGGGAAGAAGCGGGCGACCCGGCGGCGCGGCATGGCGTCGACCAGGGTGACGTCGAGGAGGCCGTCGGCGGGGTCGGCGTCGGGGCAGATGAGCATGCCGCCGCCGTAGCTGGTGGTGTTGCCGACGGCGGCGAGGGTGAGGTCGCGGCTGATCTCGGTGCCGTCGGCGAGGGTGATCCGGAACGGCAGGGGGCGGAGGTTGACGAACTCGATCGCGATGGCGAGGTGGTAGCGCAGCCGGCCGCGCGGCCGGCGCAGGCGGTTGGTGCGGTCGCTGACGAGGGAGTCGAAGCCGCTGGCGAGCACGGAGCCGAACCATCGGGTGGTGCCGTCGGCGCCGGTGACCCGGCCGAGGTCGACGGTGCGGGTGTGGCCGGCGGCGATCACGTCGGCGGCGGCCTCGGGGTCGTCGCGGGGGAGGCCGTGGGCGCGGGCGTGGTCGTTGCCGGTGCCGGCCGGTATGACGCCGAGCGGGGTGGCGGTGCCGGCGACGGCCTGGAGGCCGAGGTTGATCATGCCGTCGCCGCCGACCACGACCAGGGCGTCGCAGGGGTCCGAGGAGGTGACGGCCGAGCGCGCGAGCGCGAGTGAGTCGGCGGCCGAGGCGCCCGCCCGGGCGTCCACGGTGATGCCGTGGGCGCGCAGGCGGGCGGTGGCGCGGCGGGCGGACGGC
>NZ_BAAAKJ010000132.1:60519-64027 GCF_039527695.1 Kitasatospora putterlickiae | reverse complement strand
GGCCGGCGGCCGCCGCCGGATTGGTGAGGAGAACGACGCGGGCGATGGTTCTCCGGCCGCTCACGGGATCAGCTTGCCCGGGTTGAGGATCCCGGCCGGGTCCAGCTCGGCCTTGACGGCGCGCAGGACGCGCACGCCGAGGTCGCCGATCTCGGCGGCCATCCACGGGCGGTGGTCGGTGCCGACGGCGTGGTGGTGGGTGATGGTGCCGCCGGAGCGGACGATGGCGTCGCCGGCGGCGCGCTTGGCGGCGGCCCAGCGCGCCAGCGGCTCCTCACCGAGGGCGGCGACCACGGTGAAGTAGAGGGACGCCCCGGTCGGGTAGACGTGCGAGATGTGGCACAGTACGAGCGATCCGGGCAGGGCCTCGGTCAGCGCGGCGGTGACGGCGAACCGCAGGGCCGGCAGCCGCTGCCAGTCGGCGGCGGTCTCCAGCGTCTCGCACAGGGCGCCCGCGTCGAGCAGCGAGTCGCGCAGGTAGGGGGCGTTGAACCGGCCGTGCTCCCAGGCCCGGGCGGGCGCCTCGCCGAGCGAGGTGCCGCCGGCGGCGAGCAGGACGTCGCGGGTGAGCCGGTGGCGGGCGGCGACCGGCTCGGCGGTGCCCTCGAAGACGGTGACGGCCAGGCAGCCGGTGACGGCGGGCTCGCCGCCGATCTTCTCGGTCATCGCGAGGTTGACCATGGTTTCGGCCTCGTCGGAGAGCCGGATGACGGTCGGTCCGGTGCCCTGCTGCTCGACGGCGCGCAGCGCGGCGGTGCCGGTGGCGAAGTCGGGGAACGACCAGGCCTCGTACGCCTTGACGGCCGGCACGGGGTGCACCCGCACCCGCACGGCGGTGATCACGCCGAGGGTGCCCTCCGAGCCGAGGAACAGCTCGCGCAGGTCGGGCCCGGCGGCGGAGGCGGGGGCGCGGCCGAGGTCCAGCACGCCGGCCGGGGTGACCACGCGCAGGCCGCGCACCATCTCGTCGAACCGCCCGTGGCCGGCCGAGTTCTGCCCGGAGGAGCGGGTGGCCGCGAAGCCGCCGATGGTGGCGAAGCGGAAGCTCTGCGGGTAGTGGCCGAGTTCGAAGCCGCGCTCGCCGAGCAGGGCCTCCGCGGCCGGGCCGGTGAGGCCGGCGCCGAGCAGGGCCTCGCCGGAGGTCTCGTCGAGGTCGAGCAGCTGGTCGAGGCGGCGCAGGTCGAGCGAGACGACGGCGGCGAAGGCACCGCGCTCCGGCTCCAGCCCGCCGACGACGCTGGTCCCGCCGCCGAAGGGCACGACGGCGATGCGGCGTTCGGCGCAGACGGCGAGCAGCGCGGCGATCTCGTCCTCGTCACCGGGCAGCACCACGGCGTCGGGCGCGTCCTGCGGCGCGCGGGAGCGGCGGCGCAGCAGGTCCGGGGTGGACTTGCCGCCGGCCCGGGGGAGGCGGTCGGCGTCGGCGGTGCTGACGTGGGCCTCGCCGACGGCGGCGGCGAGCGCCGCGAGGTCCTCGGGGGAGAGGACGGAGGGCCGCAGCACGACCTCCGAGGCGTCCGGGCCGGGGGCGGCGTCGCCGGTGACGCCGAGGGCGGCGGCGAGCAGGCCCTTGATGTCGGAGGACAGCTCCTTGGCGAGGGCCGGGTCGCCCCAGGCGTCCCACTTCATCGGGGGGAGGGGCAGCGTGGCCGCACCGGCCGACGCTGCTTGCTTCTCGGGGGTCATGCGTTACAGTTTTACACATCATGTCAAGTAGTAACGAGCGTACCGAGCGTCCTCGCGAGCGTGGAACCGATGACGCGATCCTCGATGCCGCCGCCGAGCTGATCGTCCAACACGGCGTGGGGCGAACCCAGTTGGCCGAGATCGCGCGCCGCGCCGGGGTGAGCCGGCCGACCGTCTACCGGCGCTGGCCGGACGTCCGGGCGGTGATCGGCGCGCTGCTCACCCGCGAGATCGGGGCCACCCGGGACGCCGTCCGGCTCGGCGGCGCCGACCGGGCCGCGTTCGTCGACGGCGTGGTCGAGGTGGCCGTCCGGCTGCGCGACCACCCGGTGCTCGGCGCGCTGCTGCGTTCGGCCGACTCCGACACGCTCTTCGAGTACGTGGTCGACCGCCTCGGCGCCAGCCAGCGCGGGCTGCTGGAGGCGCTGCGGGCCGGCATCGTCCAGGGGCAGCGGCACGGTTCGATCCGGGCCGGCGAGCCGGTCGAACTCGCCGCGATGGCGCTGCTGATCGCCCAGTCCACCGTCCAGTCGCACCGGATGGTGGCCGAGCTGCTGTCCGAGGCGGCCTGGCGGCGCGAACTCGCCCGCGCCCTCGACGGCTACCTCGCGCCCTGACCCCCGATCGCCGACGGGCCGACGGGCCGACCGTCGCCCCCCGATCGCCGACAGACCGACCGCCACGCCACGGAGGCCGCAGATGACCACCACCGCCGGGCCCTTCGCCGGAACCACCCGACTCACCGCCCGCCGCCGGGAGTTGGAGCTCGACGCGCTCGCCGCCGGGCCGGCCGTCGACCTGCTGGTGATCGGCGGCGGCGTGACCGGCGCGGGCGTCGCGCTGGACGCGGCCGCGCGCGGGCTGTGCGTGGCCCTGGTCGAGGCCCGCGACCTCGCCTTCGGGACCAGCCGGTGGAGCTCCAAGCTCGTCCACGGCGGTCTGCGCTACCTCGCCTCCGGCCGGGTCGGCGTGGCCCGGGAGAGCGCCGTCGAACGCGGCGTGCTGATGACCCGCACCGCCCCGCACCTGGTCCGCCCGCTGCCCCAGCTGGTGCCGCTGCTGGACGGGTTGATGAAGCCGGGGCAGGCGGCGCTGGTCCGCGCGGGCTTCCACGCGGGCGACGCGCTGCGGCTGAGCGCCGGCACCCCGGGCCGTCTGCTGCCGAGGACGCGCAAGGTGGACGCCGCGCGCGCCCGCGCCCTGGTGCCGGGCCTGCGCGGCGCCGGTCTGTCCGGCGCGCTGGTCGCGCACGACGGTCAACTCGTTGACGACGCGCGGCTGGTGGTGGCGCTGGCCCGGACGGCGGCGCAGTACGGGGTGTCCGTGCTGACCAGGGTGCGCGCCGATCAGGTGACCGGGGCGGGCGCCCGGCTCACCGACACCCTGACCGGAGAATCGTTTCTGCTCAGCGCCCGCGCCGTCGTCAACGCCACCGGCGTCTGGGCGGGCGAGGTGGACCCGTCCATCCGGCTGCGCCCCAGCCGCGGCACCCACCTGCTGGTCGACGCGGGCGCCCTCGGCCGGCCCGCCGCCGCGCTCACCGTGCCCGTCCCCGGCTCCACCAGCCGGTTCGTCTTCGCGCTGCCGCAGCAGCTCGGCCGGGTGGCGATCGGCCTGACCGACGAGGAGGCGCCCGGCCCGATCCCGGACGAGCCGCGACCCACCGAGGCCGAGCTGGACTTCCTGCTCTCCACCGTCAACGCCGCCCTGGAGACCGCCCTGACCAGGGACGACGTGCGCGGCGCGTACGCCGGGCTGCGGCCGCTGATCGACACCGGCGACGGCGCCACCGCGGACCTCTCCCGGCAGCACGCGGTGCTGG
>NZ_BAAAKJ010000132.1:59356-60503 GCF_039527695.1 Kitasatospora putterlickiae | reverse complement strand
GGCGTGATCACCGTGGTCGGCGGCAAGCTCACCACCTACCGCCGGATGGCCGAGGACGCGGTGGACACCGCCGTCCGGCTGCGCGAGCTGCCCGCCCGCGCCTGCTGGACGGCCCGCCTGCCGCTGGTCGGCGCGCCCGGCCACCGCGACAGCCGCCCGACGCCGGAGGGCGCGGTGGCCTCCTCCCTGCTCGCCCGCCACGGCGGCGCGGCACGCGAGGTGCTGGCGGCGGGGGAGGAGCTGCTGGGCGCCGGCTACGGCGCGCCGGTCGCCGAGGGCATCGACGTCACCCGCGCCGAGATCGTGTACGCGCTCACCCACGAGGGCGCGCTGGACCCCGAGGACGTCCTGCACCGGCGCACCCGCATCGGCCTCGTCCCGGCCGACGCCGACCGCGCCCGGCCGACCGTCGAGGAGATCGCGGCGAAGGCGCGGGTCTAGCGTTCCGTACGCTCCGCCATCGGATGCACGGCCCCGCCCAGCTCCAGCGCGCACCGCAACGGCCGCTCGGGCACACCCGTCCGCTCCAGCCGCACCGCCACCGCCTGCGGCGGCTCCTCGGCCAACTGCGCGGCGAGCGTGAGCGGATACACCCCGTGCCCGTGCACCCGGTGGAAGGCGACCTCCTTGCCGTCCACCAGCAACTCGGTCTCGGTGATCCACCCGGCCCGCACGTTCACCGTGACGGAGTGACCACCCCGATCGAGGTGGAAGCTGTGCCGCTGGCGCATGGGGACCTCCCGGATCAGTCTATGTCCGCCGTCGGGAGAACTCCTGGTGAAGCGGGGTGATGCGCGCAATGACTCCTCGACCGTGCGAAGGAGCCGCGCGGGCTGGTCACCTCGATCAACGACAGCGTGGCCGGTGAGCTCACGGCGAAGTACGGTCCGGACGGCCGGCTCGTCGAGCAGACCTATCCCGGCGGGGTCGTCCGCAAGGACACCACCAACGCGGTCGGCGAGACCACCAGCCGCACCTTCACCCGCACCAGCGAGAACAAGGTGATCTGGGCCCAGACCACCGACATCTCCACCCAGGGCCAGGTGGCCAAGGACACCACCCGGGCCGAGGAAGTGCGGCCGGGCGGTTCATTGCCGAATCTGGGGGGCGCCACGCTTCCTCGCAGCGCGATGCGTGAGAATCGGAA